>ONWQ01000039.1 GCA_900321565.1 uncultured Eubacteriales bacterium | reverse complement strand
TTTCAGACGGTCTCGTATATTCCCAATCTGCTCAGCTGGTCCGTGGTCGCATCCATCTGGATCACGATCCTGTCGCCCACGGGGCTTGCCAATGGCCTGATCCGGCTGTTTGGCGGTGATTCCTTTCAGAAGATCGTCTTCATGGCCGAGCGTAGTCTTGCACGGCCCATCATGATTTTTACCGGCGCATGGAAGAGCGCCGGGTATACCGCGGCCCTGTTCCTGGCGGCTATTGTCTCCATTGACCCGACGCTGTATGAGGCGGCGGAGATGGACGGCGCCACACGGCTCCAGGAGATCGGCCGGATCACACTCCCGGCGGTCATCCCCACGGTCAAGGTGGTGGTGGTCCTCGGGTTCATGGGTATTCTCAGAAACTTCGATCAGATCTATGTCATGGCCAATTCGTATATCCTGGACAGAGTGCGCAACCTTCTGTACCTGATCTACAACGATGGCATTGTGAATTTCAAGATCGGTCCCGCGTCGGCTGCGGCGACCCTGGTGCTTCTGGCGACCATGGTCCTCAGCTTTACCATCCGCAGGCTGATCCATTATGACCAGCTGGGCTGACAGGAGGTGCGTGACTGTGAAAAAAGTGCGGTATCGCGAGGGGCATCTGGTCAGTGAACTGAACAGGGCCCAGAAATGCGTGATGATCATGTTCCTGATCCTGGAGGGCATTCTGACATTTCTGCCCATGTGGAACGTGATTGTGGTTTCCACCACCACAGCCCTGGAATCCACGCGCAGCGGCGTGGTCCTGTGGTGGCGCGAGTTCAGTCTGGAAGGCTTTGAGTATGTGTTCAAGGTCAGCAAGCTGGGCAGGCCGTTCTTCAATTCCCTGATTGTGACCACGGTGGGCACGGTGATCCAGGTCTTCCTCTCCAGTATTGCCGGGTATGTGCTGGTGCAGCCGAACCTGCCCTTCCGCGGGGTGATCACGAGCTTTGTCATGCTGACCATGATGATCCCCGGGGACCTGACCATGATTTCCATCTATCAGCTGAACCGGGACCTGAGTCTCCTGAACACCTATTCCGGTCTGATCATCAATGGCCTCATCTCCGGGTTCAGCATCATGCTCATGCGCAATTATTTCGAGTCCATCAGCTATACACTGGCTGAGGCGGCACGCATTGACGGGGCATCGGAACTGCGGATCTTTGCCGGTGTGTTCATTCCCATCTCGCTGCCGGGCCTTGCCACGGTCTTCTTCATGGAGTACGCGGGCAAGTGGAACAGTATCACGATCCCGGCGGCGATCCTGACCAAGGAAGCCATGTATACGCTGCCGCTCAAGCTCAAGGCCATGATCCTGACCACGAGTTCGGTATCCGGCACGGCGCAGATCCCGGACAATGCCATTATGGCCGCGATTGTGATTTCCGCGGTGCCGCTGCTTCTGTTCTATGTGTTTGTCCAGCGGTTCCTGCTGTCCGGACTGAACCTCGGCGCGACAAAGGAGTGATGAGGGATGGATAAGATCGTATTCGAGCGGCGGATCCTGCCGGAGGAGGAACGCCGGTATTTCACGGTGCCCTTCCAGGTTCCGGAATCTGTGGACAGGATGAAGATCACCTACGAGTACCCGAGGTTTGAGACAGTCCGGGACGGGGATGCCGTGCTCCGGCGGGAGATCAACATCATTGACCTGGCCCTGAATGCCCCGGGCGGTGAGTATGTGGGGGCTTCCGGGTCGGACCGGACGGAGATTGAGATTGCGCCCACCGGGAGCTCGCAGGGGTATACTGCCGTTCCGGTCACAGCCGGGGAGTGGGAGATCATTGTCGGTGCATATAAGGTTGCGCCGGGCGGTGTGACGGTGCGGTATACGGTGGAGTTTACGGAAAAGCAGCTCCGGCGGTACCAGGGCGACCTGCACATCCATACGACGGCATCTGACGGGACACTCACCACGCAGGAAGTGGTGGACCTGGCAAGACAGCATCATCTGGATTTCGTCTTCATTACAAACCATAATAATTACTCGGAGAATGAGTGTCTCCCGCGTCCCCGGGACATGACGGTCGTGCCCGGGACCGAGTGGACGCACTATATGGGGCATGCGAATTTCCTCGGCGTGCGCAGGCCCTACCGGAACCCCTTCTGCGTGAACACGCGTGAGGAAGCTAGGGCACAGATCCTGGAAGCCCGGGAGCGGGGCGCGACCATTGTGTATAATCATCCCTTCTGCGCGCCGGAATGCGGCTGGAAGTGGGGCTTTGACATTGCACCCTTTGATGCGGTGGAGATCTGGAACGGCCCGCTGATGCTGAACAATGAAAACACGGCATGCCTGGAGTGGTGGCACGATCAGCTGTGCGAAGGGCACAGGATTGCTGTGATCGGCGGGAGTGATTTCCACAGGCCCGGGCCCCTGATGCTGCCCGGCATCCCGTGCACATGCCTGTATGCCATGAGCCGGAGCGCGGAAGACCTGCTGAGCGCCGTCCGCGGCGGGCACGCGTACATTAAGATGGACCCGGGTTCGCCGGACCTTGAGGTGCATGCAGGGCAGGGGATCCTCGGGGACTGTGTGGAAGCGGGAACCCAGGTGACGGCGGAGTTCACGCACCTTCGGTCCGGGGACCTGATCCGGACGATTACGGACACGGACAGCCGGGACACGGTGTGCCCGGAGGGAACGGTGAGCATGCAGGTCCGCTTCAGCGCGCCGGCGCGCTTTGTCAGGTTTGAAGTGCTGAGGAGCCTGAAAACCGCGCTGCCGCCCATGCGGGTCCTGGTGAGCAACCCGGTATACTTTGATCCGGAGAGTTAGCAATGAACGTGAAGAGAATCATTCTGGTCTATAAGACACACTGTGACATCGGGTTTACGGATCTGGCCTCGCATGTGATCCGGGATTATTCGGGACCCATGATGGACCGGGTGAGTGAAACCTGTGATGCCACGCGGGACATGGGAAAGCTCAGGTATATCTGGACCATGCCTGCCTGGCCGCTGTGGAACATGCGTGAGCACGCGGACGCGGCGCTGGCTGCGCGGATCGATGATCTGGTCATGCGCGGGCAGCTGGTGTGGCACGCGCTGCCGTATACCTCCCACTATGATGTGTGCGGGATTGAGGATGCCGTGTGGGGACTGCGCTATTCCGCGCTTCTTTCGGAGCGCTACCATCTGCCCCGGCCCGTTGCTGCCAAAATGACCGATGTGCCCGGACAGGGACGGTTTCTGGTGGAGATCCTCGCGGAAGGCGGCATTCAGTTCCTGCATATGGGAAGCAACACATTCCCGAAAGTCCCGGAGGTACCCATGCTGTTCTTCTGGGAAGCACCGTCCGGGAAGCGTGTGCTGACCATGTATAACACGGGATACGGGACCCCGCTTCTGCCGCCGCAGGACTGGCCGTATGCAACCTGGATGGTGCTGCTGAACACGGCCGAGAATTCCGGACCGCAGTCCGTGGAGCGCGTGCTTGAAACGGTGGAGACGCTCCGGGAGCATTTCCCGGACGCTGAGATCCTGAGCGGAACCATGGATGACTTTGCCCGGGACCTGTTTCAGGAAGACCTGAAGGATGTGCCTGTGGTCCGCTCGGACCTTGCGGACACATGGATCCATGGCGCGGGCAGTTATCCGGTGGAAGTCGGGCAGCTCCGGAGGCTCAGGAGCCGTCTGCGCACTCTGGAAAGCCTCAGCATACGTGCGGACCCGGATGTGGCTGCCCAGGTGCAGGCGCACCTGAACCGGGCATGGGACGCCATGGCGCTGTTCACGGAGCACACCTGGGGCCTGGATGTGAAGACGCACCTGGGCGTGATCCGCAGGTATGATGATTTTGAACACGAACGGGCGGAAAATCCCGGTTGCCGTCTGATGGAAGCGTCCTGGGAGGAACAGCGGGACCGGATCCGGGAGGCGGAAGAGGCATGCCGGACGGCCGGGCGACTGCTGAATGTGCCGGAAAGGGAACAGGCAGCCGATCCTTCTGGATGGACGGAGCTTCACGGGGAACAGAGCGTGGACATAGGGAACTTCCGGATTCTGTTTTCAGCCGATACGGGCACCGTGCACGAAGTGCAGGACAGAAAACTTGGGTGCTCCGTGCTGAAACAGCGTGGAGCATCCGGTGTGTTTTCCTTCCGGTATGATCTGTACGGCGCGGATGAAATGACAGAATACCTGCGGAAGTACGCAAGGCGCTTTTCTGACTGGGGCGTTCTGGATAACGGGCGCGCGGAGTACCCGGAATGCGAGCACCGCACGGCCCGGCCGGAAGCCGTGATGTGCAGAAAGAGCCGGGATGCTGTGGAGTTCCATTACCGGATGGTGGAAGGTACCGGGGCGCCTGCGCGCGTCGTGCTGTCTTTGAGCAGCCCCGGAAGCTCCGGCACGCTGAGGGTCCAGCTGGACCTGCTGGACAAGAAGCCGACGCCGTATGTGGAAAGCGGCATGCTGTGTATTCCGCTCACAGCAGAGCATCCCAGGTATGATGTGAATAAGACCGGGTATGTTCTGAATCCTGAAACCGATATTGCGCCCGGGGCCAATCATGCGTTCTATGCACTGGAACACTTTGTCGGGGCAGAGGGGGAAAAGGCACTGACGGTCATCGCGAGCCGGGACTGTCCTCTGATCAGTCTCGGGGAAAGCGGCGTGTTTCAGTACCATGAGCAATATGAGGAACGGGAGCCGGAGATCCGGCTTGGCCTGTTCAATACCATGTGGGGAACGAATTTCCCGCAGTGGATCTCAGGGGACATGTCCTTTACCCTGGATCTTTGGGATGAGGTGCCCGGGAGTGTCACCCAGGCTTACCTGAAAGCGTCTGCTCTGGCCGAGGCGTGGGATGATCCTGAAGCGCAGTCTCTTCCGTTCCGTCTGACCGGACCGGTCCGGGTGGCCGGGATCCGGAAAACCGGAAATGGGTTTTCTGTCCTGCTGCACAGCTGCAGCGCTGTGGAAACCGGAGCCAGCCTGGAAATACCGGGCATGAGACTACGGCGCTGTGATCTTCTGGGCAATCCGGTGGATGAAACACAGTGGAAAGATCAGCTGACCATGAAGTTTGCACCCTATGAACTCCAGGCCTGGCTTCTGGAGGCGGAGAAACCGTGAATGATCTGCAAAATATACGTTGCATACAATATCTGTTCAGCATTTCAGACGGCTTTTGATCATGGATGAATCAGGCAATCTGAGATTCTGAACGGATGTTTCACTGTCATGGAGGGTGTGGAAGTGTACATGGATTCAGCATAATGCTGTGGTGAAGGAAATCCATGCACTGTCGCCGGGATTTTTGGTGTACAACCATCCTGTCATTCTCTGATGACGAGAACAGCAGGGTTGCCTCTCGTCTTTTGCTTAATTTACCATCAAATTCACCGTTGAATTTAGTGCCAAATTAGGCTACAATATGAACGAAGGGGGACTGCATTATGACAAACATTGTTCCAATCTCTGATTTGAAGAATTATTCTGAAGTTCTTGGACACTGTGATGATGGATCCGTTGTTTATCTTACCAAAAATGGTCGTGGCAAATATGTCGTTCAGAATCTTGAATCGTATGAAAAAGCGCAGGCCACTATGAAACTGCTGGCAGAACTGTCCAAAGGTTTAGAATCCATTCGCACAGAAGGGGTCCTCTCTGTTGACGAAGCTTTCGCCGGCCTGGAGGGATAAAATGATCAGAGTAACGGTTTCCAGGGAAGCACGAAAAGACTTGGTTACCATTCGACGATATATCTCCGAAGAATTAGAAAACCCTCAGGCAGCGGACAGGATAATTCATGAGCTTCGGTCAGCCATTGAAAACCTTCAGTTTTTTCCTCGCAGAGGAAGGCCACTGGATGCTTTGATCGCTGTACATACTGAGTATCGTTATCTTCCATGTGAAAACTACTGTATATTCTATTTGGAAGACGAGGAGAACGTTGTGATTGTTCGAATTCTTCATCAGCGTCAGGACTATTTGCGCGCGCTGTTTGACCTGTAAAAGTTATGGTTTCATGCCTGGACAAACTGCATGTATGAAGCACTGTCTGGGCTTTTGCTTTACCTGTTCCCGCTGAGCATCCATCAGGGACAACGCTTTGTTATCCCATCAGCGTGTACTTTTCTCTGAGCCTCTCTTTTTTCGATGGCCCGGGATCTGTATCGGTTTTCAGGACACCGGTCAGTGAGTTGGTCAGGTAAGGACCAGCTGTATCTTTGGACAGGAATCGTCCAACGTCTTTTCCGTTCCTGGTTACGATGATTTCAACGCTGTCCATAACCATGGACAGGCATCTGCTGAAATGGTTGTGCATTTCGGTCACTGGAACCGTGAGTGCTGTTCCGGTCATATCACTGCACTCTGCTTTCTGATGAACGATTCTGAGCATACTCCGTTCTGTCCAGACTGCAAGGGGTTTATCAAAACCATGAACGATATGCGGGATGGGAGCAATGAAAACGGGAATCTGGTTCTGTTGCTTTCTGCTATGTGCTCTTCGGGAGTATAACAAAGAACCAACTGCAACAGAATGACAGCACCTTTTTCTCTGTTTCATGATTCTTTCCCTGGACAAAAGGAGCCGGACTGTGGTCTTTTCTGTCCGGAACCGGTATACTGTATACAATATACTCCCGGTGAGGGCCATTGGCACAGGCAGGGAAATCCAGGCAGCGGGAAACTGGATCCTTCTTTGGAATCCGAAACGAAAGTCAGAATATGAATATGGATTTCTGCATACGGTCAGATGACAGGAAATGTTCTGTGAGATAAAGTGAATACATGTATTTTGCAGCATGGGGGTGATCGGGCTGAGCAACAGAGAGAAAAAGAAATGGTTCAGGCAAAGACATTCGCTCCTCTGCCTCCTCATAACCCTGCTCATGCTTGCGGTATACGGTATTCTGACCGTTCAGCGATATGCGCAGCTGGTGGACAGAATGCAGGACGGTGCGGACCTGCTGGCACTGCGCGTCCAGGAAAAGGTTTCGGAGATGAAGAACCTGAGCCTGTACCTGGGATCCCTGAACAGTGTGGACAATCTGTTGGTCAACAGGGACCCGCCCCTCAGCAGCCTTTCGGAGTATGCAGACATGCTGCCCACGGTCGCCGGCAAGGATCTTTCCATTGAGCTCATGCTGCACAAGTCCGGCAAGATCCTCGTCTCAGACTATGGCATGTACACCTACGAAAGCTTCCTGGACCAGGCTTTCCTGAGCCGCCTCCGGGAGGAAACGAAAGCGAATGAGCACTGGGAAGTCCGTACCTTTCAGATGAATATCTATACCGGTGCCTCACAGGTGCTCAGCTACATTCATTCACTGCCGCTGGCCAGTGTACAGAATCAGGGCTATATCATCATCAGCAGGCCGCTGAGCGTACTGGCTGCGGCTGCCGCGGAGGCTGCACAGGCAGGCCTCGGGGCATACTCGGTATGGCTGGAGGATGCGATTGTTCTGGCGTCCTCTGAGGATCCGTCCCGGGGCGCTGCAGCGAAAACATGCGTCTCTGACCTGGAGATCCCGGTGCATGCCCGGTACCGGATGACCTGGCGCGATCTTCTTACCCATATCCTCCCGAACATTGGCCTGA
>ONWQ01000019.1 GCA_900321565.1 uncultured Eubacteriales bacterium | reverse complement strand
CTTCAGGCACTGGTGGACCGTGAGAATCCGAAAGTGAAGGCACATCCGGCCTGCTATTATGACCGGGATGAGTATCTGATTCCGGCGATCCTGGAGAACCCGTGGATGCTGCGCTCGCCGATCGTCCGATGCGGACAGCGCGTGACTGTGGGCTACCAGCCGGACGTCTGGGAAACATGGGTCCGGGATAAACTGGTCTGAGGACCGGATGATACGAAAGAAGGCAGCGTCATGCTGCCTTCTTTCGTATATGAGCGAAAACGGATGTCAGATTCTCCAGCATCTGAACTGATACGAGACGGAGCCGGTCCTGAAGATGCAGGCCATGCACCAGGTCAGTATAAACCTGCATGCCCATCCGGATCTCTCTTTCCTGTGCGCTCTGGTGCGCATAGCTCCAGCGGACTGCGGCATCAAGGAAGGGTGTGAGCGAGTCCGGCAGAGACGGATTCCGTTCAAGACGACGGGCATACCCGAACAGGGTCTCATGAGCATTGCGCGGGACTCCGAGTACCCGGAGCACAGTGAAGACTGCATGCAGCCATATCCTGTAGCGGTCTTCAGGTGTACGGGCATGCCGGCTGCGGACCGCAGGCCGGGAGAGTCCGTACCAGAGCGCAAGCAGGCAGATCAGCAGCAGGAGCAGAAGCCAGGGCCAGACTGTCGTGGCATGCGTCTTTGTGCCGGTATGCGGTTCACTCTCGGGTGGCTGAGTCTCTTCCGGCATGTGTGAGACCGCAGGCGTCGGGCTTTGAGAAGGCTCGGGCGTGTCTGTCGGTGCAGCTGTGGATTCTGAAGGCGCAGGCGTTGCGGATGGCGACGGGCTGGGCTCCGGAGAAGGGGTTGTTTCCGGTGCGCTTCCGGTGTCCGGTGCGGGCTCATTCCCGGAACTGGTTTCTGTTTCCGTGCTCTGCAGCGTTTGCCCGGGGCCCGGTGTCGGGTCAAAGGTCAGCCAGCCAAAGCCGGAAAAGTACACTTCGCACCAGGCGTGCCCGTCATGGCCGGTGACTGTAACCGGTCCGGATGCTTCCGGTGTAACCCGGAAACCTTCCACATACCTGGCAGGCAGTCCGGCCATACGCGCCAGGACGGTCATGGCAGATGCAAAATAGGTACAGTAGCCTTCCCGGCTCCTGAGCAGGAAATAGCTGACGAAGTCCTGGCCTTCCGGTACTGATTCACACTCCAGGGTATAGCGGTAATTCTGCTGAAGATGCGTGCACAGCGCAAGCGCCTGCTGATACTCATTCCCGGCATCCGCGACGATCTCATGGGCCAGCGAGAACAATGTGTCCGAAAGATGTTCAGGCAGAGCGGTATAGTCGGCCTGAACCTGACGGTATACATCCGGGTTGCCCGATGCCGCACACTCCCGGATCAGAGACTCCAGGCCCGGGTCCCCGCCGGTGAACAGGGATGCCTCGACAGACCACTGGTCCGCCGGACTCAGATCATGCGTGGCAAAGAGCTCACTGGACAGGTTAAAGTAGGGGATGAGAGAACCACCGACATTCAGTTCCCGGATCCGCTGGGGCACGAACAGTGTGGATGCGGAGTCTGAGAGCATGGATACCTGGATGCGGCCGGTGTCTCCGGAACGGTACTGAGCGGTGTCCACAATAGGGAGCGATTCGTCAAAGAGACGCTCTCTCAGCTCCCGCCATCTTCCTGAAATCCAAAGGTATCGCCGTCCGCCGGTAGAGTCCAGCCATGCCCGGCCGGTATAGACATTCTTGACTGCGCCACGCAGGTAGACCGTACGCGGGGCGGTGACCTGCATGATCGGATGCTCGTCCGGCTGTGCCGGACCGCCCAGCTGTGCCGGTCCGTCCGGATAATAGCCTTCCTGAGCCAGGGAGAACACATTCCGCGGTTCCGTGAAGAACAGGTAATCCATAATCTTCTGGCGCAGTGCCTGTGCAGCGTCCTGAAGCGGCGGGATCCCGATCCCCTGTCTGGGGATCAGGCAGAAGGCCAGTGCGGCTATGACCAATGCAACCGGGAGTGTACGGCGGAACGCAGTG
>ONWQ01000172.1 GCA_900321565.1 uncultured Eubacteriales bacterium | reverse complement strand
GTCCATCATGGAATACCCGGGTGCCCTGGCACTGCTCACCGCGTCCGTGGTGCATCACGGGGAGGAACAGACCCTGACATTCCAGTGTGAGAAAGCCAAGATTGCCGCACCGTTTTCCACCTTTGCCTCCGTCTCCCGCCCGAACGGATTCCCGGACCGGGATGAAGCCATGGAGGCAAAAATCAAGGCCTTTGCAGACGCACTGCCGCCTGTCCCCTATGAAGGGCACGACGGACAGATCGAGAATGTGCTGACCGCCATTGAAACCGATACGCTGCCTGCGATCGGCGGCGAGGACGGGCGCCGGACCATTGAACTGATCACGGCCATCTATGAAGCCGGTTCCCTGAAACAGGCCGTCACACTCCCGCTGAAGAAGGAGGATCCGTTCTATACAGTGGAAGGGATTCAGGCCCATGTACCGCATTTCTATGAAAAGAAAGTATCCCAGATGGAGCTCGGGGACAGTAATATTACCCTGGGCAGTTTTGACAGAAAGTAAGGAGGAGACACCATGCAGAAAGCCGATGGAATGAATTATGCACCCAAGGGAAAGCCACAGCCGGTGGTCAAGCCCGGTGAGTTTGTGTTCTCAGCCGTACGTCTGGACCACGGGCACATCTATGGTATGTGCAATGGCCTGACCGAAGCCGGCGGGACCATCAAGTATGTCTATGACAAGGACCCGAAAAAAGTGGAAGCCTTCCTCAAGGCCTTCCCTACCGCACGGCCTGCCCGGAGTGAGGAGGAAGCACTGGAGGATAAGGAAACGCACATGATCGCCGGCGCCGCAGTCACCTCGGAGCGCTGTGAACTCGGGCTCAAAGCCATGGCAGCCGGAAAGGACTACTTCACCGACAAGGCACCGCTCACCACACTGGATCAGCTCAGAAGCGCCAAGGAAATGGTTGCAAAGACCGGCCGCAAATACATGGTGTACTACTCGGAACGCCTGCATGTGGAAGGCGCAATCATGGCCGGGTATATGGTGCAGCAGGGACTGATCGGTAAAGTCGTTCAGGTCATGGGTGTCGGCCCGCACCGGGTCAGCCTGAGTGCGCGTCCCGACTGGTTCTTCATCAAGGAAAAGTACGGCGGAATCCTGTGCGATATCGGCAGTCATCAGATCGAGCAGTATCTGTATTTTGCCGGTGAGGAGGATGCCCGCGTGGTCAGTTCCCGGATCGCGAACTACAATAATCCGCAGCACCCGGAACTGGACGATTTCGGCGACTGCACCATTACCGGAAGTAACGGAACCACCAACTACTTCCGTGTCGACTGGTTCACGCCCGACGGTCTGCGCACCTGGGGCGACGGGCGCACACTGATCCTGGGCACGGACGGGTTTATTGAAATCCGTAAGTATATCAATCTGGCACAGCCCGGAACCGGAGGCAACCATGTGTTTCTGGTCAACGGCGACGGAGAAAAGTATGTGGATGCCACCGGTGTGACCGGGTATCCCTTCTTCGGACAGCTGATTCTTGACTGCCTGAACCGGACAGAGAACGCCATGACCCAGGCGCATGCATTCAAGGCTGCCGAACTCTGTGTCCGCGCACAGATGCAGGCTGCGGACCTGACACCGGATGTCGCCGGCAGGAAGTAAGGTACAGGACAGCCTGGATCAGATCACAAATTTCCTGTTGCCCCGTCCGCAGTGAATCAGCCAGGCACGCACAGCATTCTCCCTGCACAGCACTGCAGGCAGAGAATGCTGTTTTTCTATCCCTCACATGCCGTCGCGGCAGGCCCGGCAAAATCTGAGAAGAATCCTGTGCAGCCGGTTTCCGACGATCCGGCTGCATGACCATCTGCTCATAGCCCGGCATGTGTTATCTGGCATTTCTTATGTCTTTATGGAAAAATTACCTTGACACAGTCATGTCATGAATATACAATATGTGTATCGTTTTTCCGCATTGGAAAAGCAAAATTGAAGGAGGATTCCCATGAAGAAGTTTTTTGCACTGTTTCTTGCATTTGCAATGGTTCTTTCTCTGACCGCAGCCTATGCTGATGGTCTGGCAGTCGGCAGTTTCGATCCTGCCACCGCAGGCGATGTGGAACTGACTTTCGGCTGGTGGGGCAACCAGGTCCGTGACGAAGTCACCAAGGCTGCTGCTGATTATTTCACTGAGAATTATCCGAATGTTACATTCAACCTCAATACCCAGGTATGGGACAACTACTGGGCACTGATGAACACCTATTCCGCCAACAATGACCTGCCTGACATCATGCAGCAGGACTATGCTTTCATCGAGCAGTGGGTTGCCGCAGAAGATCTGCTGGACCTGACCCCCTATGTTGAAAGCGGCGCGCTGGATCTGTCCGGTGTTCCCCAGAACATCATTGATACCGGCAAAGTCGGTGACGGTCTGTATGCAATCTGCGCTGGCGTGAATGCCCCCGCTCTTCTGTACAACAAGACCCTGACCGATAAACTGGGCATCGAAGTCCCGGACATCAACCTGACCTGGGAACAGTTCGAAGAAATCTCCCGCAAGATCTACGAAGCTGAAGGCATCGGCGTCGTGTTCGGCCAGGGCAACTCTGAGAACCCCCTGACCTACTATGCACGCAGCCTTGGCTATCGTGCTCTGTGGGATGCCAATGGCGTTCTGCCCACCGCTGAAGAAATGGCCGGTTACTATGAGCGCCTGATGGCTGACGTGGCTGAAGGCTGGATGTTCGATACCGACCGTATCGCCAACGTCAACGTGGTTGACCTTGCCCAGAACCCGCTGGTCTATGGTGCCACCAATGATGTCCGCACCTGGTGCGCATTCGCTTTCTCCAACCAGATCGCTGCTTTCCAGAAGGCTGCTGATGCTGACGGCATTGAACTGGGCATCACTTCCTGGGCATCCTCTGATCCTGTGGCTTCCAACTACATGAAGCCCGGTCAGTTCTTCTCCATCACCACTGACACCAAGAACCCCGATGTGGCCGTTGCTTTCCTGAACTACCTGATCAATGACGTCCAGGGCAACATCATCCTGCGCGCAGAACGCGGCGTACCGGCCAACAGTGAAGTCGCTGCTGCCATCGCTGACGAAGTCAACAAGCTGGATCCCACCTACGGCGTTGCTGTGGATTATCTGTCCAGAGTTGAAAAGAACTGCAGCCCCATCTTCCCGCCGCTGCCCAGCTACGCAGGCACTGTCAACAACGATGTTATCCAGCGCCTGTCTGACGAAGCACTGCTGAAGAACCCCCAGATCACCGCTGAAGAAGCTGGCCAGGACTTCGTGGATTCCACCAACGAGATCGCTGCTGACTATTAAGCCCTGATCGAACCAACAAAGGTATAAAAGAGAGGGCGCCAAGAGCGCCCTCTTTTCTGTCCTGCAGCATCATGAAAGGAGGAACCCAGCTTGACCACCGTGATTAACCGCAAAAAGCC
>ONWQ01000033.1 GCA_900321565.1 uncultured Eubacteriales bacterium | reverse complement strand
GGAAAGGTGTATCCGTACAGGGTATGCTGCATGACTTCTTCGGCGTCCTCAATCAGGTGCGGGTCCGTATTGTTGCGCAGATCATCCACGCCAAACAGGTACCGGGGTGTGGTCCGGGTGCGGAAATGTTCAATGACGGCGCGTGCACTGCCTTCCGGATCCCCCTGATCCAGTTGTGCCTTGGCACCGGCGAGCGCCGGGTGAGTCCAGTCGGCCAGTGCGTTGATGGTTTCATACCAGAGCATGCTTGATCTCCTCCGATTCATAGACTGAAACGCTGGGCAGAACCCCCGGCCCGGCTCTGCCCGGCGTTCCCGGTGAAGGAATGCAGGGGCGACATGACTGCCGCCCCTGCGGATCGCATCAGTTAGTTGGCCATGAATGCGTCATAGGCAGCCTGCTTGTACTGGATAGCACGGCTCATGCCGTAGGATTCCAGCTGTGCAACATATGCCTTCCAGGCTTCCTCAGTGAGTTCTTCCTGACCGGTAATCCACTTGGCTTCCATCTCTTCGCGGTAGGTCTTGATGTTGGCGGTGATGGTTGCAAAGTCATCGGCGTTCTCGGTGGCCACGGCAGCACCGGCAGGATACATATACTTGCCGAAGTCCGTCTTGGTCCACAGCTTCATGCCGGCAATCTGAGCAGAATAGCTGTAGTACTGTTCATTGACACGGGTATCCTGGACCACGGGTCCGTTCTGATGTCCGCGGGCATACACGCTCAGGGCAGCGGCCACGTTCAGGCCTTCCGGATTGTGCAGCACGACATCCGTAAAGGTGGGATATCCGTCAACCATGGTATAGCTTTCGCCTTCGATACCGAAGCAGTTGATCATATGGCCTTCATCGGAATACATCCAGTCGAGCAGGTATACAGCCGCGTCGAACTTCTCGCCGCCCTCGTCCGCCAGGCGCTTGGAGATGGCTGCGGAGGAACCGGAGGCATCGTACAGACCGTTCATCTTGGAGAACTTGGCATTCTGGCCCTTGACGGAGGTCACAGGCACAGTGGTGACCATATCGCTCTCGTCACTGATCAGGCCGGCTTCGAGCAGATGGGGGAAGATATTGGATGCACCGCCGCCACAGGCGTCATAGGTTGCGAAGGCATTGCCGGCAGCCATGATGCCACGGCCGTCACCGGCCTTGGTGTGGGTCAGGTAATCCGGATCCAGCAGGCCATCGGCATACCAGGAAGCCATCTTCTTGAGGTATTCAAAGTGACTGTCTTCCACAAGGCCGTTCTTGACCACGCCGTCTTCCACATAGTAATCCCAGTAGTTGTCAAAGCCGGGGGTGAAGATCTGGTTCATCCATTCGGTACGGGTGACGAACGGGATCATATCCGGATGTGCGGCTTTCACGGCATGCAGTACGGTATCCCAGTCATCAATGGTTTCCGGGACTTCCAGGCCCAGTTCCTTCAGGATATCGCCACGCATATAGAAACCGGAAGTGAACAGGCAGTTGTTGTTTTCAAAGGTCGTGCCGCGCAGGAACGGGAATACATAGTAGTCACCGTTGGCAGTCTTGACTGCCTTGTCGATGGCTACTTCATTGTCCAGGATCGCCTTGAGGTGCGGAGCCTTGCCGGAAGCGATCACGTCATTCAGGGAAACGATGACCTCATCGTCAATGGCAGCGGAAGCACCGCCGGGGTATGCGGTCCAGCTGTATTCCACGATGTCGGGCATTTCGTCCGGCACAGCGGTCAGAAGATTGAATTCAGTGCCGTCCTGGCCTGCAGCCGGATGGATGAATTCGATCTCAATGCCGGTGGCTTCCTTTACGGCTTCATACCAGCGGGTCTGAGCCATATTGGTGATCTTGGCCGCGTCCAGGTTTTCATGCAGCTTGACCCAGTAGGTCAGTTTCACGCCCGCATAGGGCTTGCTGTCCTCAGCCACAGCGGTCACGGTCAGGGTGGCCAGCATGGCGAGTACAAGGCACAGTGCAACAAGTTTTTTCATGGGTGAGTACTCCTTTGCTTTATTTTTATCAGCGGATCCCCGCCAATAATTCGATAATCACAGGGCGCGCCCGATTTCTGCGGGCAGTGCCCAGTTGTCTGCGGCGGCCAGGAAGACATCCTCCAGTCCGTGCACACAGGGAAACTGATCGTCGTCGGCTTCCATCCAGGTCACGTGCGACGGATCAATGTCACGCACAGGCAATGCCTGTACCATGCGCACCGCGCGCAGGTGTGCAAGACCGGCTTCCGGTCCGCACAGGGGTGCCGTACCCTCCTGCACACACTGCAGTGCATCATACAGTTTCTGCATCATGGGCGTGTCGCCGTCCATGCCATACTCAATGACCTCACCGGTATCCGTTGTCATCCTGTAGGCTCTGCCTTTGCCCCAGGTCAGTGTTCCATGCTCAAACTCGGCCAGGCCGTCCTGTCCCAGGTTCTTGGTCGCAAGAGGATGCGCCGTGTAATAGCAGACCGGTACATCCCTGTCCGTGGTGAAGCGCAGTGCTGCAATGTCATAGTTCTCCACATCCGGATTCCCGCGGCTGAGCTCGCCTTCCACCTGTTTCAGGGAAGCGGTTGTTTCCATGCTCTCCCCGAGCAGGAATGTCATCAGCTGAAACTGATGCGCACAGGCGTTCATGAACGGACTGTCCAGGACTTCACGTCCGTCGACAGTAATATGCCCTGCCCAGTTGTTCCTGGCATAGTACTTCCTGCCCCGGCGCATGGCATGCACACAGCGGAATCGCAGAGGTCTCCCGAAACGGCCGGAAAGCAGGTCCTGCTTGAGACTCAGGACTGCGCGGTCATAGTTCAGCTGCCAGCCCAGCGCCAGAAAGTGTCCGGATTCCCGGGCAGCCTGTGCCATGGTCCGCGTTTCGGCCTCAGTCAGACAGAGCGGTTTCTCACACAGAACGCTTGCACCGTTTTTCAGGGATTCCAGGACCATGGCGGTATGCAGATGAATGGGCGAGGAAATGACCACAAGATCTGCATGGTCCCGGGCAAAAAAACTGCTGAGGTCAGGGTATACCGGGATCTTCCGTTCTGCAATCACCGGAAAGCGCTGCGCCAGGTCCGGAAGAATGTCCACAATCCCGGCAAGGTCACCACCCACATCCCTGGTGGTGCATGCATCCAGATAATTGTGTCCGTACCCGGCTACGGAGACCAGAAGAATGCGCGGACGCCCCCACTGTTTTCCATTCATAGATCTTTCTCCTGTCTGAATCAGTCATACCGGCCTTCCCGGAACTGTTTCCATACCTGCTCGAACCAGAGCTCGCGCTCCGGCATCGGCCGGGCGGGTATGCGATGTGATTCTCCGGCTTCTGTGATCAGTACGCCTTCAGGGTCCGGCTTTTCCTGGTACGCATACAGCATGGCGGAGAGCACGGCCTGCTGGGTCAGAAGAATATCCCTGAGCAGCAGACGCTCTTCAAATCCTTCCGCACCCGGGTCTGCCGGGAGCGAAGCCGCCAGTGCCTGTTTCCCGGCCTGCATCAGGCACTGCATGCCATCCGGGTCACGCCGGAATGCGGCAAAGCGCGTCATGGCCTGCTGGAAGCCGGTAGCATCGCCTGTGGGCAGGCAGATCGGGCCTTCTTCTGCAACGGTTTCCGGTGCCTGCCGGCCATTGTGAAAGGCATGCCGTGCTGCGCGCAGGGACCCGGCCTGGGTCGCATTCAGTGCGGTACCGCCGGGCCGTTTGCGCCCGAATGTGCCTGCGGCCTCTCCGCATACGTATAGTCCGGGCACGCAGGTCTGCCAGTGCGCGTCCACATCCAGTCCGCCGTTATGGTGCTGGGCGCAGACCCGGATCTCCAGCTTATCCTTCGCAAGGTCAATCCCGTGATCCCGGTACAGGGCAATGGCCGGCTGATTCATGGCTTCCAGGCGCGCAATCGGTGTGTCCAGGAGTGCGCCGCAGTTGGTCAGGTACTCCCGGGCTTCCTGTGTGAGCCTGTCCGGTGCATAGCCCCGGGGATTGTGCAGGTAATCCAGGTATACGTTTCTTCCGGCATCATTCTCCTGCCGGACCAGCATGTCGACCCGGGAAGAACCGTTCAGGCGCGCTTCGTCAAACGGCCACTGGTATCCCTTGAGGAAAATCATGGCCATGGCCGTCTCTTCACCCAGGGCGTCGGCAAGAAACTCGTGCTCCACGCCCTGCGCATCCACGGAAATGTATCGCGGGAGCGCCTGCTGATAGCTTCCGGACAGGTTCCAGCGGAACGCAACGGAGGCAAGACCATACTGCCAGCAGTCCAGGTTGGCACCCCGGGCACCGGCGGCAAACGCGAGCCCGCTCATGCCGTGCTGGCTTTCCGGGTATACACGGTCCTGATAAATGTGCGCCGGACCGCCTGTGCACAGGATCAGGTTCGCGCAGCGGATGCGCAGAAGCTCTTTCTCATCCCGCAGGTATACATCCAGTGCGGCTACCCCGTCCGGCCCGGTCACAATGCGCGCAGCAAGTGCCCGGTCCAGGATCCGGACGCCATGCCGGTGCACCGACCGCTCCAGTGCTTCGGTCATCAGCTTACTGGTCAGTGGCCCCACCGAGGTCGCCCGGCGCCGGACATCATGATCGGTCTGATACCCCACATACTCACCGTAGGCATTGGTGGGAAAGGGCATGCCCAGTGCGCAGAGCCGGAAAAAGCACCCGGCGGATGCTGCCGCCTCACACAGTGCGGTATCCCCGTTCACGTCCGGGTAGTTCAGATCGTGTGCCAGGGCCCCGACACTGTCGCCTTCGTCCCCGGCCAGGGAGAGCTTATAGTACGTCTGTTTATCACTGCCTGTATTCCGGGAGGTTCCGGCATTCATGTCTTCCGTGACCAGCAGCAGGCTTTCCTCGCCCAGCTCGGCCAGAGTATCCGCCGCGTTCAGGCCGGCACAGCCCGAGCCGACCACCACGGTGCGCGCCACAATCTCCCTCATAGTGTTCTTCCTTTCCGTCAAAGCCTGCGCAGACAGAACCCGCCGTCTGCGTCCAGTACCTGGCCGGCTGAGTAATCCAGGAGCCCACTGGCACAGGCCAGGACCATCCGTGCAACGTCTTCGGGCTGCCCGAAGCGTTTCACCGGCAGCAGACCGTCCGCGATCAGACGCTCATACCGGTCATGGACGACTTTCGTCATGTCCGTATCAATAATGCCCGGACGCACCTCAAAGACCGGGATCCCTTCGGAGGCCAGCCGATCGGCGAACAGTTTCGTGACCATGCCCACGCCGGCCTTGCTGATGCAGTATTCACCGCGGGACGTACTGGATGTGTACGCGCTCATACTGCCGATATTGACAATGCGAGGCTGCCAGTCGGCAAGCCCGGCATCGCGCTCACGCAGCATTTCCCGGGCAAACAGCTGACACATGAACATGGTGCCCCGGAGATTGATGCCCAGGACCCGGTCAAAGCTTTCTTCCGTCATCTCCAGCAGGTCCAGGCGCTGCAGCGGTGCGACGCCGGCATTATTGACCAACAGATCAATCCGCCCGAACGCGTGAAGGGTCTGTTTCAGTGCATGCTCCCGCGCCTGCGTGCTGGAAATATCACAGGGAATGTACATCCGGTCCTCCGGCAGGGTTTCAGGGCGCTCCGGACGCGTTCCGGAATAGACGACCTGCCAGCCCTCCTGATGCAGAAGGTCCGCAATGCCGCGCCCGATCCCACGGCTGGAACCGGTCACAAACGCCACTTTCACAGTTTGTATACCTCCCTGTCGCGTACAATACAGCCTGCAGGCGTGCCCTGGCGCAGGAGTACAGCACACCCGCCGCAGGTGACACAGGTGTTCTTCGGACTGATGGTGCCACTGTCCCGAAGCTCATGCACCATGTCCGGGTCTGCAAAGGCCATGCGCCCGAAACCGGCCATGGCACAGTGCCCGCCGGAGACCATGCCGGCAGCCAGGCTTCCGGCGTGCTGGCGCAGGTAGGAGAAGGCACTGCCCAGTACGGGCAGACCGGGCATGGCATGCTGGATTTCACTGATCCCCTGCATCATGCGGCTGAGTCCTTCCAGCGGATGCTCGTCCGGAACATAATTGCCGTGATCATACGGCCGGTTCACATGCGGGTTCTTGTATGGATTGCCCATGGTGATATTGATCAGAGGCAGGTCAAACGCCTGCTTCAGTTCCCGGATCAGCTTCAGAGGTTCTGTCAGGTCAACCTCAAGACCGCCGCCTTCCCGGACACCGAAGCCGTAAGGGTAGGCGAAACCGTCATAGACATTCAGCCGGCTGGTCAGGAAAAAGCCGGGTGTATGGATCGCGCTCTGTGCCGCGCGGTAGCAGTTTCTGAGAAACCGTGTCCGGTTTTCAAAGCTTCCGCCATAGGGCCCGGGCCGGGTATATGCTGAGAGCAGTTCACAGGCAAGGTAACGGTGGCAGCACTTGACGTCCATACCGTCAAACCCTGCGCGCTGGCAGAGCTCGGACGTATGCGCGTATGCTTCCTCAAATGCCTTCAGCTGATCATCCGTGACGATCCGGTCCGCGGGCAGGGGTGGTTCCTCCAGGGGCGGACAGTTGTATGCGATCATGGGTTCAGGGTACCCGTGCGGCTTTGAATAGCGGCCGGAATTGGTGGCCTGCATGATGATCAGCGGCGCATACCCGTTTTCCTTCATGGAAATCTCGCGGATCTCGTCCAGCAGTGTGCGGAACGCATCCACGTTCTTTTCTGTCAGCCACAGCTGGTGTGCGGATGCCCGCGCTTCAGGGAGCGTGGCGACGGCCTCGAACCAGATCAGCCCCGGACCTGCCTTGGCAAACCGGTGATAGCGCCGGATGGTCAGTTCGCCGGGTGCACCGTCTTCGGTGCCATCCGTACCCTCCATGGGCTGGAATGCAATCCGGTTCGCTGCCTGCACATTTCCCAGCTTAAGGGGCTGGAAGAGCGCCTGGGTGTCATCTGACAGTGGAAGGAATGCGTGAAGTTTTTTCGATTCAGCCCGGACATCGTCCAGAGTGGGATAATGAAACGCTTCGTGCTTCATTGATTATGCTCCCCTTTATCTTTCTGGTAAATATGATACAATAGAATGGATGAGAAAAATGGTCCATTAAAGCACAGATCTATGTAATTTCGATTCGGAGGACATGTATGGCCTTTGAGATCAAATACAATGACCAGCCTACGCCCCACGGCATGCATACGCATACATACTATGAAATGCTGTACGTACTTTCAGGCTCGGCTGTCATAACAGTGCGCCAGCGGGAGTTCGAGTGCGGACCGGGTTCCCTGATTTTCCTGAACCCGTTTGATGAGCATGCCTCACAGCCGCTTGCACTGCCGTATAAGCGCTATTATCTGCTCATGCCCACCACGCAGTTGAAGGCGTTTCATAATAATGTACTGCTTCTGTCTGTATTCCGTTTCCACGGCGAGCAGTTTCCCTATGTGGTTCAGGTGGGAGCGCGCAAGCCGCGCTTTGATACGTATTTTTCCATGCTCATGGATGTCCAGAGGGAAGGCGGGACGTTTGCCGATACACGCATGGAAGCACTGATGACCCTGATCCTGACCGATACGCAGATCATGCGCCCGGACCTGTTTATCCCGGCCAATCAGCTGTCTTTCCTGCCGATTCAGGATATCATGAACCAGCTGGATGTATCCTTCTGCGCGCCCTTCTCCCTGCAGGCACTGGCAGATCAGTACCATGTATCCCCGGGCTGTCTGTCTGCCCATTTCAGGAGGGTCGTGGGGATCAGCCCCATGCAGTATGTGACCCAGAGCCGCATGCAGCACGCACGGCTTCTGCTTCTGGGCAGTGAGCTGTCCATTGCCTCGATTGCCGAGCAGTGCGGGTTTCCGGATGTGAGCAATTTTGTCCGGCGTTTCCGGCTTCAGTTTCAGCAGACACCGCTGCAGTTCCGGCAGAAACATCAGGCGCGCCAGACAGAAAAGAATGCATGAATGTGTTTCCGGGCCCCGGCAAAGAAGACCGGATGCCCCGGTAAAAAGGAGATATGTTGCATGAAACGATTTGTGGGAATGCTGCTTGTGCTGGTTCTCGTGCTTGCGTGCATGGCGCCGGCTGCGGCCGAAAGCACGATGTTTCCGTTCCTCGGGAACATTTCCTGGGATACTCCGGCCGGGGAAGCGGACCGGGCCATCCGGCTGCTGGACTTCGAAGAGCGGTACAATTATTCCGTGGAAGAATCCAAGTATGACTATTATAAAGGAAAGCTTTTCGGACGGAATACCAAGTGGCTTTCCATGGACTATCAGGACGGGAAACTGAACGGGATCTATTTCTTCCTGCTCAAGGGCAGCCAGAACTATAAGAAAACAGTCAGTGCACTGACGGAGATTCTGGGAGAGCCTGTGGAGGGTTTCCTGATCCGGTCTGTGAACGGGCATGAAGAATCCCAACGCTCCCTGATCTGGGAGAATGCGGACACGGTGGCATACCTGACCGGTGTGAACGGGAATGCGCCGCAGAAATGTCAGAAGGGCAAGTCTGCGTTCATGGTATCCCTGCAGCATAAAGGGTATGAAAAACTGGCATACCAGATTCCGGAGGAGTCGAAGGAGGCGCCTGCGGATCAGGCAGTCACCATCCACAGCAACCGCCTGTCCAAGGAGAGCAATGGGACCAGCCTGCAGAAACTGGCATATAAGAACAATACGGACCGGACCATTGACTGCGTCGAGATCTGGTCTGTGTCCTATGACATCAACGGTATGTTCCTTGCACCCTATGGGCATTACCGCTTCAGCATTTCCCGGCTGAACGTAACGGCGAAGCCCGGCAAGGCGAGTGCTGCCGTGAAGTTTGCAGGCGCCGGCGTGGAGGGCGCGCGCAGTGTGTTATCCGCTGTGGTTTCCTACCGGTTCAAGGATGGGGAAACGGTGGAGATCCCGGAAGAGGAGCGTGTCTGGGTCCGGTATACTCTGAAATAATGCGCTCCGGGAAGGAAAGGACAGAAGCGCGTGCAGCCCCATGGAGCCGTCTCAGCCGGCCAGGGTTCCGCGCTTTTTCCGGCACATCCATGCAGTCGTGGAATCCCTGTATGGTGAGAATTTTACCATTTCTCATCTTAACCGGACACATTGGAAAGATGGTGACAGGAAGGACTCCGTACAACATTTTGAAGCAGGCCATACGCCCGCCGGATGCTGAAATTCAGCATCTGACGGGCTTTGATTTTTTTCCGGCTGTGAAACATCGGACACAGGATTCCTTGTTTCTGAAGAAAAAAATCGTCAAATTGAATAAAAAAAACCTCAAATTTATACAGCTTGGTAGAAGGCAGTTGGTTATTCTGATAAGATCATAACTGATAATGTGCGGGGAAAAGGGGGTTCAACCTCATGGGATTGTTTGCCCTGACACTGAAAAATCTATACCGTCTGCTGACCGTCAATGATTACCCGGTCTATTCCAATGGCATTCTGCCTGCAAAAGACCGGAAAGGGATCACACTGGTCTCTTTTTGGTCTGAGCATCTCATCACGGAATGGAAAAGCGGAACATACGGCAGAAGTCTGTGGCTTTCGGACCCGCAGAAAAGACGGTACCTTTCCGAGTTCTGCAACCGGAAAGAAGGGTATCCGTTCTATGCCGAATATGAAAAGGAAATCATTACTGCTCTGACCCGGGAATCCGTGCTGGATCAGGTTCATATATTCTCTGAATTCTTAACAGCCAGGCATTACAGTCACAAGGTCTTTATGAAAAAGGCCTCCTATGTGCTCAGAGAGTGCCTGCTCAAGGACAAGCAGGAAGAGCCGGTCGCACAGTTCCTGGCAGCATCTTACCTGCAAAACGATACGGGCTGTCCGGATGTTTTTGCAGACGCCTGGTTCCTGACCCTGGCTGCGCTGTTTGCCATGACCGGTACCCAGGAGAACGAAAGTGAAGTCCTGGACCTGTGTATAAAGCAGGCTCTGGATCTTCGGTCCATACAGGCACTTTCCAGAAAGGCGTCGGCACAGAGTGATCTTGCGCTTCTGCACCGGAACGGAGAGGTGTGGGGCTGCGCGGAATCATCCGTCATGTTTTTCGGACGTGAGAAAGAACTGTTCAATCTTGTGGAGGCAGTCCATGCACGGGCCAAGGTTTTCCTGACCGGCATCGGCGGGATCGGCAAGACCGAACTGCTGCGGCAGCTGCTCCACCGTTTTCTGGAAACCAGTGATTACCGGAACATACTCTCGGTGCAGTACGAAGACAGCCTGCGTGAAAGCCTGGTCCGCTGTTTTCTGAACCTGAGCGGTGACAGTCTGGAGAGCCGCTTTCAGGAATGCCTGTTCCTGATGGAGCAGGTGCCGAAGGAGAGCCTGATTATCCTGATTGACAATGCCTCCGTGTCCGAGAACGAAAAGTCTGACTGGCAGGCACTGGCGGAACTGGACTGCGCAGTGATTGTCACGTCCAGAGAGCAGGCGCCGGAAGGATTCACCCAGTTCGGGATCGGCATGCTTTCCGAGCCGGCGGCGCTTCTGATGATGCGCAGGCATTATACGACACATCTGAGTGACGAACAGCAGGAAAAACTCTCGGCTGTCATTTCAAGACATGCGCTGCAGCATCCGCTGACGATCCGTCTGATTGCCCGGGCCGCGGCATGGAACGGGTGGAGCGTGGAGGAGATTGGGAGCAATCTTCAGGACAAGCTGGAGACGGTGCGATGGAAGGATGCCAGGGTACAGCAGCAGTTGTCTGCCATTTACCGAAACCTGTACAGGAGATCCGGCTTGGACCGCGAGGAACGGCAGTTTGTGGATATGCTGGCGGCACTGCCCTATGAACAGTACGGTATGCAGCAGCTTTCGGACTTCTGCCATGCCGGCATGGGCGCGGAAGACTGCGGGAAATACCTGGATGACCTGAGCCGGAAAGGCTGGCTGGAAAAGAAGGCTTCAGCGTATTCCATTCATCCGCTCATTGCGGAGTGTGTGCGGGAATCCGGAATGGATCCGGCTGTTTTCCGGAATTTCTTTGCGTATGTGAAAAAGATGATCCATGCGGACGGACTGCCGGTCTGGTCCCGCACGTCCGCGGATGCGGAAACCCTGAACCTGTGCCGGTATGCTGTGCATGTGTACCGTGCGCTCCGGGAGCAGACAGACGAGGCGTCCATGCAGGCGGTGATTGAAGCGGTGTATCTGTGCACTACATTCTCGCCGTTTGATATGCGGATCCTGGATATTGCCGAGGCATACGCCGGGAACTATCAGAATGCACCGCTGATGATCCGTTTCCTGACAGACCTGTGCCGTACCATGCGCAAGCCGATCCACGCGTTTGATGAGCTCCTGGATGCGTTCATGACGTACTGCGACATCAAAGAGATCCCCGAAATGCAGATCGTGGAGTACGGCAGCTGCCTGATCAATGATATGACCAACGGAAACCGGCAGGAGGAAACCCTGCAGCGGATCCGTGAAAAGACCCTGGAACGCGCTGTCTCAGAAAAGGCCAGAGTCCGGTTTCTGTTCATTATTCAGAAATCCTACATGGACCGCTTCCTGCTGCAGGAGAGCATCCGCATGGCAGACGAGGTCTATACCCTGTATCAGTCGCTGCCGGAGACGGAAGCCTCTGCAGTCGCCTGGGATGTCAGGGCATCGCTGCTGATCCGGTCACAGACCGAGCTGATGCTCTCGGACCCGGAGTCGGCCCGGGTGCATTACAGACAGGCCATGGCTATGGAAAACGCGGCGGAGAACCTGACCAGTCTGTTCATGCGTCTGACGTGTGAGATCTTCTTTGCGCGCTATGATCAGCAGTATGAACTGGCTGTGCAGAAAATGGACGAAATGCTGCTTGAATGCAGGAAATATATGGGAACGCGGGATGCCGATTACCTGGTGCAGACCGGTGAAAAGGCAACCCTTCTGAATATGCTCGGAAGAAGCGAGGAAGCGCTGGAACTTCACAGACAGAATATCGAGGTCTCGCGACGGTACCATATTCTGGAGGCACGCCAGTCCCTGTGGCTGAACAATGAAGGGGTTACGCTTCTGAGCCTGAAACGGCCGGAAGAAGCCATCCGCGTGCTGAAGGAATCCATTGCACTGGAGAGCAATGAGGCGGGCATTCCCTGGGCGGAACCGACCTGCAACCTTTCCAAGGCATACCGCCAGACGGGGGATACTGAAAATGAAAAGGCGTGCCTTGTAAGGGTACTGCCCATCTTTGAGAGTGCTTACGGCAAGGAGCACCCGAAGACGCAGTATGTAGCACAGCGCCTGGAAGAGCTGAGCAGGTCATGAACCGGTTTTCTTTCCTGAAACCTGCCCTGAACGGACAGACCGGGGAGCCGGGGAAGCTGTTTCCGAACTTCCGCTTCTTTCATGATCAGCTTCCGGATGACAGACAGCGCGCATTCTATGAAGCCGTGGAGACCGCGGTATGCAGGGCCCAGCCGGTACTCATGTGCAGTTCGGTTCCGGGCCTGGATCCGTCAGGACATATGCGGATCCTGGAGCATGTCTATGATGATCATCCGGAATGCCT
>ONWQ01000141.1 GCA_900321565.1 uncultured Eubacteriales bacterium | reverse complement strand
AGTCAACTCCGGACTCGTTTTCACAAGCCCGCGACTTCAGTCGTGGGTAATTGACTTTGATCAACATGCAGCTTCAAGGTCTGGTTCCTTTCTGCCTGCCCTGCAGGTCCGGTCATGCCGTATATTCCGGCCAGAACTCTGCCTCAGTCACCCACGGGCATTCGCAGAGCATATCCGGGTCCGGTTTCTGGTACCAGCACCGCCAGCACATGGGCTGTCGGAAATAATACCGGTCCATGCGGAGCACTTCCCCTGTTTCCGGTCTGAAAAAGACGGCTTCCCTTGTTCCTCTGAAGAGTATGCGCACACAGGACAACGTAAGTTCCTTGAACGCCATCCCGCTGTCCTCCAGCCACACCGTTCTGCCCGGAACCAGGTCTTCCCATCCGAGCATATTCATAACCGGGCACCTCTCTTTCCAGGTTCGTCCTGTGTTTCCTGACACCCTCGCAAACAACCCAAAAGTCTTTTCTCATCAGTGCGGTTCTGATTCCAGAAGAAAAAGTGTCAGAATCTCCCGCGTTGAGATACACTGCCCATCCATGACAAGCACACCCTCATCCTGTCTCATATCCCGGACAGTTCCGGTGGTCAGTTTATACAAGCCGAATACTGCATCCGCTGTATCCTGATACGGGCGGAAGTATTCTACCTGCACCCTGGGCAGAGCACTTTCAGTTTCCCTGCAGCTCCGGAGACGCTTTTCCAGCACACTCAGCCGTTCGTTCAGGATTTCTCGGCTTTCCGGGGAGATGTATCGTCGCTCTTCCTGATGTTGTGAAACGCTCCGGTCAGCATACCCGCATGCATTCTTCTGCTGCATGACCCTGTTCCTTTCCTCAGTCACCCGGACCGGATCCGCATGCCAATTTCCGCAACCGAGGATTATCTGCCGTTTTCACGATAGCGGCGGATTTCCTCCCGGCTTGCCAGTTCCTCGTCTGCAAGCTTTCCGGTCACACGTCCGATCATATACACAGCATCCTGGTCTGTAAAACGCATCGGAGCAAAGGCCGGGTTCAGGGAATACAGCCCGTCTTCCCGGTAGACCTTGACATAGACTTCGTTCCCGTTCATGAAGACTGCCGTTTCACCATACCGCAGTGGCAGTCCTTTCCCGGCACGCTGAACCAGAATCAGGTCTCCGTCATGATACTCCGGTTCCATGCTCTCTCCATTGACAGCAAATATCAGGTCCGCCCTGCGTGTATCAGCCGTGGCATGCACATACATCGGGACCGTTCTGCCATCAAAGTCGCCTGGGTCTCCGGTGCCTGCCGCTGCAGCACGTTCAACCAGCGGGAGAACCATGATTTCCCTCTGCACGTCCGGGATCTGGCTTTCCCTGAGCGCATGCATCAGTGTGAGTACAGCGTTCCGGTGTCCCTGATTCAGCTGCCGGAACGATTCAAGAAAGCCCGTTTCCTCCGGTGTGATACTCTGTGCGTTTGCAGGGATCCCAAACAGCGCTTCCAGCGTAATACCCAGTGCATCACAGATGGCTGGCAGGAGATTGAGATCCGGACGTGAACGTCCTGTTTCCCAGTTGCTCACAGCGCTCTGCCGGACCCGGATCCGCCGGGCAAACTCAGCCTGGCCAAGTCCGGATTTTTCCCGGTACATACGGATCTGTCCACATACAGACGGCAGGATCATCGCTTCCGCAACCGTCTTCCGGGAACCTGCCTGCGTTCCTGTCCCTGGCTGCACTTTCTTTCTCGGCATGGTCCTTATCCTTTCTTCCGCTTGGTTCCCCTGTATTGTATATCATTATTTTGCGAATGTAAACACAATCTGTTGTAAATTTATGATATCATATGGTCCATACTCTGCCGGATTTACGACGGCCAAGCAGGATTCTGGCCATATATCCAGAATCAGAAAAATCATACTGTCATCATCTGTTCATCTGTATCCATACCTGACTGTGCCGGATTCCATGGTTATGGCTCCGGAAGGAGGGCACAACGTGAACCATGCAAAAACTGATAAACGCTCTTTTGTACTCGGAATGATCACTGCATTCTGTGAATGTGTCGCCGGTGGTTGCAAACAGCTGGCGCTCTCCCCACCCCTGACACATGAAGACTATGAAGCCTTCTCAGCAGAAGCCTGCGAAATCATTGAACGCCACGGTCTGGTACATGCGCATGAGAAAAACCCGGAGCAGCCGGAAACAGATCGCCGGGAATGGATCCTCATCGCCCGCAGACCACAGACACTCGAAGCGTACCGCAGACTCCGTGAAAAGTATCCAAGCCCTGCGGTATCCCTGGAGCCCTATGAAGAACTGCTGAGTTATAACCCGCAGGAAAGCATTCATACCGGCTATGACGCCTACCGCAGTCTGTTCCCGGACTGAAGGCATATGCGCATGTCACATTTCCCCTACACACGATTTGCCGGAAGGAGGCACTGATTTGGAAATCTTTGTCTGCATCAAACAGGTCCCGGCCACAAACAAGGTTGAGGTCGATGAAGAAACCGGGGTCCTCAAGCGCAATGGTGTTGCCAGCAAAATGAATCCATACGATCTTTTTGCGCTTGAGACTGCACTCCGCCTGAAGCAGGCTCATGGGGGCAGAGTAACCGTCGGTACCATGGGGCCACCCCAGGCACAGTCCGTGATCCGCGAAGCCTACTGGATCGGCGCGGACGACGGGTATGTGTTTTCTGACCGCCGGCTCGGTGGCGCTGACGTCCTGGCCACCAGTTATACCCTGAGTCAGGCCATCCGGAGCATCGGGGATTTTGACCTGATCCTCTGCGGAAAGCAGACCACCGACGGGGATACAGCCCAGGTCGGGCCGGCCATTGCCGAGTACCTTGGCATTCCGCATGCCGCATGGGTATCCAGGCTGACACTGAACGGTGATGGCGTGGATGCAGAGCAGCAGCTGCAGGATGTCATTGAAACCGTGCACATGCCGTTCCCCTGTCTGGTCACTGTAGAACAGGACATCTGCATGCCGCGCCTTCCCAGCCTCAGGATTGCCAGGGAAATCGGAGACAGGCCGGTACACATCATCGGACTGGACCAGTTCCTGGATACGGATGAAACGCATTACGGCCTGGCCGGCAGCGCAACCAGTGTTGAACGTATCTTCCCGCCGGAGCACGACACAGTCCGCGAAGTCTGGACCGGACAGGACTCGGCAGACCGCCTGCATGCCCGGCTCAGACAGTGGAAGATCATCTGAGGAGGTCACAGTCATGGCAAAAATAGCAATCCTGGAACGCCGGTGCACAGGCTGCGGGCAATGCCGTGCTCAATGTCCCTTCGGCGCCATAGACATGCATGACGGCAGGCCTGAGATGAACGCAGCATGCAGGGTATGCGGTATCTGTGTACGCAGCTGTCCGGAGCAGGCCATTGTCCGGCTTGAGACCCGTGTGGAAAGCGTCGACAAAAGTCAGTGGAAGGATATCCTGGTTTTCACTGAGGTCAGTGGCGGCCGCCTGCATCCGGTCGGACTCGAGCTGATCGGAAAAGCCCAGGAACTGGCTCAGCCCCTGGGCCTGGCCGTACGCGCCGTTCTGGTCGGCGAGCATGTATCAGAGTATGCCGAAGAGCTGCAGCATTACGGTCTTCGGGAAATTGCCGTCTACGATGATCCGGAACTGGGGTATTTCCGCGCAGATGCCTATGCAAGCTGTGTTGAGGACTATATCCGTTTCTGCAAACCCAGTGTGGTCCTTGTCGGTGCCACTTCCCTCGGCCGCAGTCTTGCCCCGCGCCTTTCCACGCGATTCCATACAGGACTTACGGCAGACTGTACACGCCTGGAGATGCGGGAAAACACTGACCTGGTCCAGATCCGTCCCGCCTTTGGCGGCAACATCATGGCACAGATCGTCACCACACATACCCGGCCCCAGTTTGCCACCGTACGTTACAAAGTCATGAATCCGCCGCCCCGCAGACCGGACAAAAGCGGCACAGTTCTCACACGATCCCTGCCCCGGTCCGTTATGGACTGTAAGGCCCGCCTGGTCAGCGTCACACCCGTTCCGCCCAGAAAAAGCATTTCAGATGCGGAAATCCTTGTGGTCGGCGGGCGTGGACTGAAGAAGGAGGCTGACCTGGACATGGTCCGGGAGCTGGCCACACTGCTGGGCGGTGACTGGGCGACCACACGGCCGCTGGTGGAAAAGGGATGGTCCGGCAATGAGCGCCAGATCGGGCTTTCCGGCCGTACCGTCCGCCCCAGGCTCATCATCACCTGCGGAGTCAGCGGAGCCATCCAGTTCACATCGTGCATGAATGGCAGCGAGCATATCATTGCCATCAATTCAGACAGGTCCGCGCCGATCTTTGATGTGGCACATGTCGCGATTGTCGATGATCTGTATCATGTGCTCCCTGAACTGATCCGACAGCTGAAGGAGGCCGAGGCATGAGTAATTTCCAATCACTGACCCCATCAGATCTTGAATTCTTCCGGCAGCTGATGCCCGGCCGGGTGTTTGCCGGTGAAGAGATTTCCACTGACTATGATCATGATGAAATGACGGAATACGGGCATGCCATGCCCGAAGCCGTACTGCAGGCCCTGACGGCGGAGGAAGTAAGCCAGGTACTCGCGTATTGTAATTCAGAGCACATTCCGGTCACGCCACGGGGTGCCGGTACCGGACTGTGCGGCGGATGCGTCCCCATCCATGGCGGAATCGTTCTGAGCACAGAAAAAATGAAACGTGTCCTGGAAGTCGATACACGGAATATGACCGCCACCCTGGAGCCCGGCGTCCTGCTGATGGAGTTTCCCGCAGCGCTGGAGGGCACAGGCCTGTTCTACCCGCCGGACCCGGGAGAAAAAACCGCGACCATGGGCGGGAACGTCATGACCAATGCCGGAGGCATGCGCGCTGTCCGGTACGGTGTCACCCGGGACTACGTGCTCGGCATGCAGGTCGTTCTTGCGGACGGGAGCATACTGGAACTGGGCGGTAAGAATGTCAAGACTTCTTCTGGGTACAGTCTTCTGGACCTGATGATCGGCTCAGAAGGCACCCTGGGATTCCTGACCCGGCTGACTGTCCGGCTTGTGCCGGAACCGCACATGAATCTTTCCCTGCTCATGCCATTTGATGACCTGGATGCATGCATCCGGGCAGTCCCGGAGATTCTGGGCTGTGGCTGTGACCCCACAGCCGTCGAATTCATGGAACGGGAAGTCATTACCTGTGCAGAGGAGTACCTGGGCAAGCAGTTTCCTGATACCAGTGCGGATGCCTACCTGCTGGTACGTCTGGACGGCAATGATACGGATGCGCTCAGGCCCGCCATGGATACGCTCACCACACTGGCTCTCTCCCTCGGTGCACGGGATGTCCTGCTGGCGGACACAGACGAACGCAAGGAAAGCATATGGAATGCCCGCGGAGCCTTTCTGGAAGCCATCAAGGGCTCCACAAGCACCATGGATGAATGTGACGTGGTCGTGCCACGGGATGCCATACCGCAGTTTGTCCGCCGCAGCCGGGAGATCAGCCGGGAAACCGGTGTCCGCATCTGTTCCTTCGGGCATGCCGGTGACGGCAACCTGCACATCTATGCATGCAGAGACGACCTGGATGAACAGACCTGGGCCCGGGCGGTCCGGGATGTCATGGACCGTTTATATGCAGCAGCCCGGGCCCTGAACGGAGCTGTCAGCGGCGAGCACGGGATCGGGCATGCCAAACGAAGTTTTCTTCTGGAAAGTCTCGGGGAACGGCAGCTTCAGCTGATGCGTGGCATTAAAGCCGTCTTTGATCCCAACGGCATCCTGAACCCCGGAAAAGTCATATAGAAAGTCTACATGTCATACAAGGCCGGGACATACGGTTCACAACCGGAGTCCCGGCTTTTTGGCTCTCCATATGCACCAAATTTCCCTTTTCCCTGCCTATTGACACACAGCTTTCGATACAGTAGCATACCAACGTTTCACGCGAAAACCCTCAGACGGTTTTCCGGAACCGACAGTTCATTTGTACCTTCCTGTCGTTAAGCAAAACCGGGACTGCGATCTGCGGACTGTTTCCGCGGGTCTCGGCTTTGCGTTGTGCAAAGTCTTTTTTTATGGGGGAATCATGAAAGCACTCGTTCTCTTCAGCGGCGGACTCGACAGCACAGTCTGCCTCGGACTGGCCGTAAAAGAATATGGCGCTGATCAGGTACTTGCCCTGTCCGTGTACTACGGGCAGAAGCATCAGAAGGAAATGGAAGCTTCCCGGGCCATCGCTGCCCATTACGGTGTCAGGCGGATCACTCTTGATCTCGGGGAAATCTTCCGGGACAGCACCTGTACCCTGCTGGCCGGTGCCACAGATGCCATTCCGCACGAAGCGTATGCCGACCAGCTTGAAAAAACAGGCGGCCAGCCGGTCAGCACCTATGTTCCGTTCCGGAACGGTCTGTTTCTCGCTTCCGCGGCCTCTATCGCCCTGTGTCATGGCTGTGAAGTCATCTATTACGGTGCCCATGCGGATGATGCCGCCGGCAGCGCATACCCGGACACAAGCGAGGCATTCAATCAGGCCATTTCCCAGGCGGTTGCCCTGGGCAGCGGCAATGCTGTCCGGATCTTCGCTCCGTTCATTCATCAGACCAAGACAGAGGTTGTCGCCACAGGCGCCCGGATCGGTGTTCCCTTTGCCATGACCTGGAGCTGTTATGAAGGCAGTGACAAGGCCTGCGGAGTCTGCGGAACATGCCGCGACCGGCTCAGGGCGTTCCGGGAAAACGGTCTGGAAGATCCCATCGAATATGAATGCTCCGGAGGAGAAAGCCATGAGTAATAACCTGATTTTTCTTGGCACCGTGCTGCTGTATCTGGGCAGCGTGCTGGCACTGTACAGACTGTTCGGAAAAAACGGACTCTACGCCTTTGCCGTATTCTCCACGCTTCTGGGCAATATCGCGGTGTGCAAATGTGTGGACATTTTCGGAATGTCCACAACTGCCGGCAATGTACTGTATGCTTCCACCTTCCTGGTCACGGACATTCTCTCCGAGAAGTACGGGAAAAAGGCAGCCACGCAGGCAGTTGCCTACAGTTTTTCCACCATGGTGCTCTGGCTGATCGGCTCCCAGCTGATCCTGTGGTTCACACCCAATGCCAATGATATGGTTCATGAAAGCCTGCAGGTCGTGTTCGGCCTGGTGCCCAGGGTCACACTGGGCAGTCTTCTCGGGTTTGCCTGCAGTCAGACCATCGATGTGTTCCTCTACCATTTCATATGGAACAGAACGGGGAACGGCCGGTCCATGCTCTGGCTGCGCAACAATGGCAGCACACTGACCAGTCAGGCCATAGACACCGTGATCTTCACATTTCTGGCTTTCTGGGGTGTCTATCCGACCCCCGTATTCTTCAGTATCCTGCTCACCACATACCTGTTCAAGGCACTGGTAGCACTTCTGGACACACCATTCATGTACTGGGCGCGCAGAATCACACCGCGTGCCGAAGAAAATGCAGGAGGTACCCCGGCTTATGAGAGAATCTGAAAATCTGACCCGGCTCGGAAGCAAGACCACGGAATACAGCATGACCTATGATCCTTCCGTCCTGGAATGCTTCAGCAACAAGCATCCGGGCAACGACTATTTTGTCAAGTTCAACTGTCCGGAATTCACTTCCCTCTGTCCCATCACCGGTCAGCCGGACTTTGCCACCCTGACCATCTCCTATGTACCCGATGAGAAGCTGGTTGAAAGCAAATCCCTGAAACTCTACCTCTTTTCCTTCCGCAATCATGGAGATTTCCATGAGGATGTGGTCAATATCATCATGAAGGACCTGATCCGGCTTCTGGACCCCAAGTATGTGGAAGTCCTGGGCCGGTTCCTGCCCAGAGGCGGTATCTCCATTGACCCATACTGCAATTACGGAAAACCCGGTACCCGCTGGGAAGAAGTGGCATGGCAGCGTCTCAGCCAGCACGATCTTTACCCGGAAAAAGTTGATAACCGCTGATCCCCCGGCCTGTCTGAAGAGGACAGGCCATTTTTCTGTTTGCACAGCGTTGTATCCGGCCTGTTTTTCCGCCGGCATACAGCAGGAAAACCACTCTGTGGACAGAAACTAAACATGAGATATTTTCCACTTTTGTGTGTACTGCAGGGTGCTTGACATCCCATGTGATTTGACGTAGAATTTCGCGCGTTACCACTTTAGCATGATAAATCGGAGATGGGTATGCAGACAAAACGTTTACAGATTCCGGGGGGCATGCAGGATACCCTGCCGGACGAATGCACCGCCAAGCATGAACTCGAATCCCGGCTCAGGCCGCTGTTTGCTTCCTGGGGGTACCGGGAGATTGAGACGCCGATCCTGGAATACTATGACGCCCTGGATGACGAAGTCTGGGGATACCGTCCGGAACATGTATGGAAAACCTTTGACCGGGACAGCCGGATCCTGGCGCTGAGACCGGACACGACCATTCCCGCAGTCCGTCTGGCCTGCAGTAAGCTTCAGCATGAACCGCTTCCGCTCAGGCTCTGTTATCTGCAGACGGCATGCAAGTATGAGCGGGACACGCTGTCCATGCTGTCAGAACAGACCCAGGCCGGTGTCGAATTGATGGGTGAAGGTACGGAACAGTCAGATCTGGAAATCCTGACCCTGGCCGCACGCGCCCTGCAGGTCACGGGGATTGAGCATGTACAGCTGGAGATCGGACATGTGGGTTTCCTTAGGCGGATACTTGCCGCTTCCGGACTTTCCCGGGATCTGGAAGCCCGGACACTGGAGCTTCTGGGGCAGAAGAATGCGCCGGAAATGGAAGCTGTCCTCACGCGCAGTGGTGTGGCACCGGCGGATGTGGAACGGCTCGTCACACTGACACGGCTTTACGGCACAGGCGAAGTGCTGGATGAAGCCAGAACACTGACACGGGATCCGGTGGCGCTTCAGGCACTGGATGCACTGGGTGAGAGCCTGAAGGTACTTAAGACATTGTATCCTTCCATGGCCTTCAGTCTGGACCTGGGCATGGAACAGGAAGCCGGATACTATTCCGGGATTGTATTCCAGGCGCAGACGCCGGATGTGGGACAGCCCATACTCTCCGGTGGCCGGTATGATCATCTGCCGGAGCGGTACGGACGTCAGCTGCCTGCCGTCGGGTTTGCCATGAGTCTGAAACTGGCACTGATTGCTCTGGAAAAGCAGAACCGGTTGCTGGCACGCGGCAAGCAGCCGGTTGCCCTCTCTTTCGGCCGTGGCGCATACCTCCAGGCGCACAGTCTGGCAGAACAGCTGCGTCAGAACGGAGAAACCGTTGCACTGCTCTACAGTGAGCCGGAATCGCTTGTGCGAAGTGAACTGGCCGCTGGAAGATGGAGCCGGGCCGCTATCCTGAGGGAGGACGACGTGGTATGGCTGGAAGGAGGCGGCACGGATGCATGATCTTCTGACCATGGCGCTGGCCAAGGGACGGCTGGCTGACCAGACCTTCGACATGCTGGAGGCCATGGGGATTGACTGTTCACTCCCGCGCAATCCAGGGCGCCAGCTGGTGCTGGATGTGCCTTCCGCTTCCCTGCGCTTTATCCTGGTCAAGCCCAGTGATGTACCGACCTATGTGGATCACGGTGTGGCTGACCTTGGTGTTGTGGGTGCGGATACACTGCTGGAGGCAGGCCGGCCACTGTATGAAGTGCTGGACCTGGGCTTCGGGGCATGCAGGCTCTGTATTGCAGGTTACCCCCGGCGCACGAACCCGACGGTACAGCATGCCACATTCCGCGTGGCGACCAAGTACCCGAATATTGCCAGACAGTACTATGGGCGGATGGGCGAAACCATTGAAATCATAGAACTGCATGGTTCCGTGGAACTCGGACCCGTGATCGGACTGAGTGATGTGATCCTGGACATTGTGGAGAGCGGTGCCACACTGAAGGCCAACGGACTGGAAGTACTCGATGAGGTGTGTCCCGTCTCAGCCCGGCTGGTCTGCAACCGGGTCAGTCTGAAAACCAAGCGGGAAAGCATGCAGCGCATGATTAACGGACTCAAGTCACAGTTGAAATAATCAGGAGGAAGCATATATGGTACCACTGATCCACGCCGGCCAGGCGGCCGAACTCGCTGCACGCCTGGGTGCACGTAACCGGATGGGAAATGAGGAGATTGCCCGGAACGTCAAGGAGATTGTCAACCGGGTCCGGGAAGAAGGCGACAAGGCGCTGTTCGATTATACCGAGCGGTTCGACCATGTCCGTCTGACAGCGGAAACCCTGGAAGTCACACGTGAGGAAATCGATGCCGCCTATGCCATGGCAGACGCGGCCTGGCTGGATGCCATGCGGGAAGCCGTGCGGCGGATCCGTGCATTCCATGAAAAGCAGAAGCAGAACACCTGGGTCAATTT
>ONWQ01000041.1 GCA_900321565.1 uncultured Eubacteriales bacterium | reverse complement strand
GCCTGTGCAGTGCGTGCACTGGCTGCGCAGGGCAAGGTCAGGCTCGAAGATTATCCTCTTCTGATGCATGTGGATGCGATCATGCATGAAGGTGCTCCGGTGAATATTCCCTGGGAAGATTTTACAATGATCATAGAGCGTGCGGAATAACAGGAGTAACAAAATGGACCTCAACAGATACCTGCACCGGACAATCCGGTGCGGTTGCGGACGGGAGCATACGTGCAGTGTCAGGTGTATCGATATTGCTGAAGGTGCGCTGGCACGTCTGCCCGGCCATATACAAGCACTGGGCTGCCATCATGTGTTTCTGGTGGCTGACCGGAATACATGGGCGGCAGCGGGGAAACAGGCGGCTGATGCGTTGGATGCCGCAGGGATTCCCTGCGTAAGCTATGTGATTGATGCAGACGAACCGGTGCCGGATGAGGCGTGCATCGGAGCGCTCATGATGGCGTTTCCCATGGAGTGTGACCTGGTCCTGGCTGTGGGAAGCGGTACGATCAATGACCTGTGTAAGTTCGTGGCATCACGTACCGGGCGTGAGTCAATGATCCTGGCAACAGCGCCTTCCATGGACGGGTTTGTATCTCCCGGTGCAGCACTGATGCTGAATCATATGAAAGTGACACTGGACTGCAGGAGCCCCGTGGCAGTCGTGGGGGATCCTGACATTCTCAGTCAGGCGCCGGTGCGGCTGATTGCTGCCGGGCTGGGTGATACCCTGGGAAAATATACGTGCCTTCTGGACTGGAAACTGGCTCACTGGATCACTGGAGAGTACTATTGTCCGGAAGTGGTCCGGATGGTTCGTACTGCACTGGAAACTGTGGAATCTCAGAGCACTGCGGTCCAGACACGGGAACCGGCAGCGGTACAGGCCGTCATGGAAGCTTTAGTGCTTACCGGGATTGCCATGAGCTTTACAGGCAATTCCAGACCGGCTTCAGGGTGTGAACATCATCTGTCACATTTCTGGGAAATGCGGACACTGATGGCAGGCAGGATGCCTGCACTGCATGGAATTCAGGTGGGACTGGGGACCATTCTGGCTCTGCGGATGTACCATGAACTGGCGGAAGAAAAACCGGATTTTGAACTTGCCATGGCCGTACAGCCTGACCCTGCAGCATGGGAACAGCACATGCGTGCGTGTTTCCTGGATGCTGCAGATGCGGTGATTGCTCTGGAAAAGAAAGCCGGAAAGAATGATCCGGAGGCACGAAACCGGCGACTGCAGGCCATCCGGCTGCACTGGAATGAAATCTGCCAGGCCATCCGGGACGAACTGCCCCCAACTGAGGATATGCAAGCTCTGCTGCTCTCACTGGGCGGTGCTGTGACTCCGCAACAGATGGGTCTGGAATGCTCGCTGGTTCAGGAGGGGGTGGAGGTCGCCCGTGAACTCAGGGACCGTTATACACTGCTTCAGCTTCTGTGGGACCTGAACCTGAGCGAGGTGTATGCAAGGCGAACGGCGGATGCGTTCAGAGTAACGGATGACAGAATCCGGGAAAGCTGAGGAGATCATGAACAGGTATGCGATCGGACTGGATTACGGCACACTTTCAGCCCGGGCAGTGCTGGTGGATACGCAGGATGGAAACGTGGCTGCAGAGTGCACATATGTATACCCTCACGGTGTCATGGACACACAGCTGCCGGACGGGACACCACTGCCTCAGGGCTGGGCACTGCAGCATCCTTCGGACTATCTGAAGGCACTGGATGTACTGATACCGGCACTGATGCGCGAAAGCGGGGTCTCGGCCGGGCAGGTGATCGGGATCGGGCTGGGGTGCACATCGGCCAGTATTCTGCCAGTGTACCATGATAAGACACCGCTATGCCTTTCGGACACATTCGCAGGCGAAAAGCATGCGTATGTCAAACTCTGGAAGCATCATGGTGCCGATGCGGAAGCTGAGCAGGTCTGTTCTGTGGCCAGGGAAAGGCATGAATCCTGGCTGGCAGCGTATGGCGGGAATGTATCCAGCGAATGGACCGTCCCCAAAGTTCTTGAAACACTGCGCCATGCGCCGGATGTATACGAAAATGCAGACCTGTTCATGGAAGTGATGGACTGGCTGGTTTGGGTGCTCACGGATACGCTGTGCTTTTCTGAATGTGCGGCAGGGTATAAGGCGTTCTATCAGGATGGCAGGTATCCGGATACGGAATTTTTCAGAGCCTTGGATCCGCGTATGGAGCACTTTATTGAAGAAAAGTTCCATGCTCCGGTACGGAGTGTCGGTACATGCGCAGGACTCTTGTCAGAGGCCATGGCTGCCCGGCTGAACCTGCATCCCGGAATCCCGGTGGGTGTGCCTATGGTGGATGCGCACTGCTCTGTGCCGGGCGGAGGCGTGGATGCCCCGGGTGAAATGATGATCATTATGGGGACTTCTGCCTGTCATCTGATGCTGAGCGAACAGAAGGTCAGCATGGATGGCATACAGGGTGTGGTGCGCAATGGCATGATGCCGGGCTTTTATGGTGTGGAGGCCGGACAGTCCTGCGTGGGAGAACATTTTGCCTGGGCAGTGGAGCAGTGCTTTCCTGAGGCGTATGCCCGGGAAGCGAATGCGCTGGGGCTGAGCCGGCATGAACTGATGGCGCGCAAGCTGGAAGGCTATCGTCCGGGTGCAAGCGGGCTTCTGGCACTGGACTGGTTCAATGGTGTGCGTTCCCCCCTGATGGATTTTGATCTCAATGGACTGATCCTGGGCATGCATCTGCAGACGCGCCCGGAAGAGATCTATCTGGCGCTGATGGAGGCGACAGCCTATGGCACGCGGCTGATTGTTGAACTGTATGAAAAGCACGGGGTTCCGGTAAGACAGATCCTGCTCAGTGGGGGAATCCCCGTCAGAAATCCATTGCTTGTTCAGATCTATGCAGATGTACTCGAACGCCCTGTCCGGGTGTGTGGCCGGAAACAAGCGAGTGCTGTCGGGGCTGCTTTACTCGGGATGGCTGCTGCAGGCAAGGGACAGAGCGGGTATGCGGATCTCAGGGAAGCGACGAGGGCACACAGGCGGGTGAACGGTGATGCCATCCTGCCCAGGAAAGAACATGTACAGGTATACAGGGAACTGTATTCAGAATATGTGCGGCTTCTTGACTATTTCGGACGTGGCGGCAATGATGTCATGCGGCATCTGAATCGTCTTCGGGCAGCGAACCATGCATAGAAAACGGCTGCTGCAACCGGCCTGAAATCAGGCGGGTGCAGCAGCCGTTTTGGTTTTCGGAAAACTGCAGGCGCGTCAGGATGCATGCCATGGCTGGGGGAGCGCCTGTACAGGCTGGTGCTTTGCAGCAGACTCAGCAACAAGCAGGCTGATGTACTGGTCCTGGAAACTCTCGAGGAGGGAATAGAAGCCTTCTCCTGTCTCCACGAATGTTTTCATTTTCTGCATGCAGGTGGCAATGGCAATCTCGTCATCGAAGAAACGCAGCGGAATGTAGGGATTCCGCCAGATCCACTCACCGTTGCCAATAATGCCGCGCAGATAGTTGCCTTCCAGATTACCGTGCGTACCTGCCTCGGAACGGGTGAGTGTATAGGTATACGGGCTCAGGTAGTCCTTCAGACAGGTAACGGTTTCATTGAGAATTTCGCCGCGTTCTGCCCGGACATGAATCGTGTGCGTACGGATCCAGGACCGTTGCTGCATACTTTCATAGTCACCGATGGCACACTTGTCGCCATAGTCGAGCAGGAACATTTCTTCATGTACACTCTGGATCTCGTCCATGACCGGATCCCCGGCACGGTTAGGGCCGGCGATCCTGCGGTTTTCACGGGTATAGCCATAGACGGTCGGAAGTTCCATCCCAATCCCCAGAAGTCTGCGCAGTACACTGAGCATATGGTAATTCTGCACAAATGATGCCTTGGCCATATATACGTTTCCAAGAACGCCGGATCGGGCGGTGTGTATGCGTGCCAGATGCATGGGCTGGAACGGATACTGTTCGGCAACCTGAATCGGCGCATGCCCGATACTCTTATACAGTGCATTCATGTCTTCCACACTGGCAGAGCAGTAGGTTTCAAACAGCACGGGAATGTCATGCGCGGCATACAGCTTCGCCAGAGTATCCACAGCATGTGCCGGTACGGCGGCAATGACAAAATCCGGCTTGTCTGCAATCGCTGCTTCGTGGCTGTGGTAGATACCGGTCTTCCATTCATCACGGGCGAGTGCTTCATGCTTTGCGCTGGTGCAGACAACGCCGAGAAACTCAAAATCTTCGGGCAGCATGCGTGCAATGCGTGCAAAGAAACTGCCGCGCCAACCAGCGCCGATGAGAATGATTCGTGCAGGACGACTCATACAATTCACTCCATTCTGAAATCACGGTCAGGTGTGATGAAATCATACAGCTGAAGGATTGGTTATGCCGGAAAGCTTGGTGCACTGATCAGGGGATGGAAGATCGGGAGCACACTGTCTGGACGGGCTGCCGGTCTCCTGACATATGGGTCTAGATGCATGATAACAGGTATGCACCATGGTATCAAGCCGAAGACCAGTGTTTTCTTTTGTTTCCGGGTACAGTATAATCTGATGCGGAACGTTTCATGATGAATCAGGAAGCCAGTATATTCAGTGAAGTCTGATCAGAAAGCAGGGAGTTTTCGTGACAATCGAGGATGTAGTCCGATACATCAATACACACAGGGACCCGGTTCTGACACCGGAAATGGACCGGCTGATTCTGGAAACATGTGCCGAGACGCATCGCCTGACGGCGGAAATGAATGCCGGATACCGGGATCATGAAACACTGATCCGTTACCTGTCGGAGATTACAGGCGAAACAGTGGATACGTCCGTGAATCTGTTTCCGCCGTTCTATTCGGATTTTGGGAGAAACATCCATCTGGGCAAACGTGTTTTCTTCAATGCCGCCTGTCAGCTTCAGGATCAGGGTGGAATCTATATCGGAAACGATGTGCTTATTGGCCATCAGACCGTCCTGGCTACGATTGACCATGATCTGAATCCGTACAGCCGACGGAACCATTATGCGCCGATCCACATCGGTGACCGTGTATGGATTGGTGCGGGGGTTGTCATCACCGGGGGCGTGAGTATTGGCGAAGGAGCTGTTGTAGCTGCCGGTGCTGTTGTAACGCGGGACGTTCCTGCCTTCAGCATTGTGGGCGGGGTACCGGCAAAGGTCATTCGTTTTCTTACCGAAGAAGAACGCAAACCTTTGCCGGAGCATGCAGAGCGCATATCAGGACAGGAAGAGAACGCATCAGAAAGCCACACCAGCCCTGAGATACATCCGGGATTCTGACAACAAAACAGGAAAGAAAGTGTGAGAAATCCATGAGAAAAGCTGCTATCCAGATCGCAGCATGTGCCGGGATCCTGATCATATTCTGTCTGGTATGCAGGCTGACTGTATTCCGCACGTATCATGCGTATATTCCGCTGCCGCCATCAGTAGAGGAGAGGATTCAGGCCGGGCATGAGCATCAGGTGAAAGTGGAGGAAGCCGGGACAATTCATCTCGGACCGCCTGAGTTCCATCCGGGATACGTACGTGTACAGGTCCATCCGGATGCACCGGGTGAAGTCTGGATTGATGTCACGGATGAGAACGGCGAAGCGGTGACCATAAATCATCTGAGAGTCGGTCCGTTTCATACTGTGTATAATCTCCAGAATGGTGGATTTACCGGGGATACTGCAGTCATGATTGCAGTTACACTGTTCTGGTTCCTTGTGACTGCGATCATGATATGGCATTACACACAGGCGCGTGGGAGTGCGTATTACGCGTATTCCACGATTTACTATGCCGGATTTTCACTGTTTTCTATGATTACTGGGCTGGCGATGCTGAATGTGACGGTCATGCATCTGAAAAATCCGGTGAATTACAGCATGCTGAGTGTATATTCGACAATCAATGGTGCAAGCATGCGGTTTGTTCTTCTGACCATGCCTCTGATTCTGATCTTTGCACTGATGCTGGCGGTCAGCAATGTGGAATTGCTCCGGCATGAGCGGCCATGCAGACAGAATGTGCTCGGGTTTGCAGTCAGTTTTCTGCTGCTGACGGGAAGCCTGATCTGTGTACTCCTGTATGTACAGGATTCTTCCGGTTCAGAGATGGAAGGCAGAATCCGGAATACCCTGGTCAATGTTTATGCGACAGTATTCGCTTATGGAGAATGCATGCTGGCTGGCTCTGTGATATGCGGGATCCGTGCCGGCCGTTACCGTCCTGCCATGGGGAAGGATTTCATCATCATCCTGGGCTGCTGGTTCAGAAAGGACGGCACACTTCCACCCCTGCTGAGAGGGCGTGCAGACCAGGCAATTACATTCTGGAAACAACAGAAGGAAACCACCGGAAAGGAAGCGCTCCTGATCCCGTCAGGTGGTCAGGGACGGGATGAGTGCATGCCGGAAGCGGAGGCAATACGGCATTACCTGCTCAGCCAGGGTATACCGGACCGTCTGATCCATCCGGAATGTGAGTCGAGAAACACACTGGAAAACATGAAATTCTCGAAACAGATTGCAGACGCTGTGAATCCGAAGGGTAAAGTCGTGTTTGCGACCACGAATTACCATGTGTTCCGCAGCGGCGTCTGGGCGGCACGGGCCGGGCTGAGAGCGGAAGGCATGGGCGGAAAGACACGCTGGTGGTACTGGCCGAATGCGTTTATGCGGGAGTGCGCAGGGCTGCTGCTGAGACGCTGGAAACAGGAACTGCTGCTGATGATTCTGCTGATGGTTTTCTTTGGCCTTCTGTCCATGGTGTTGTTCTGAGCAGTCGTGGAAGCACAGAAAAGAGGAACGTATGAAAACTGTAACATTCTGTTTCCGGCCTGAATGGTATTCCGGTGAGATCCGGAGTGTAGGACTCATGGGTAACTTCCTGTTTTATGAGAGCAATCTGAAAGGTCACAGCTGTGAGGCCGGTATGGCGGATCATACCCGGGAGTACATGCCGGAGATGTACAGGGCAGACCTGACTCCGATCGGGAACCGGTGCTACCGGGAAATGACCTGGCAACCGGAGCATGCATGCTATGAGATCTCCTGGAATCTGCCGGAAGGTCTGTACTATTACCGGTTTGTGATCAATGCACAGATCGAGGATACACCGGCACCCTCGCCTGGCCCGCTGATGAATGCCTTGTGTGATGACGGGCGAGTGCACGGGTTCGGGTCAGACACAGTTTACCTCACAGACCCGGATCATCCACCACGGATTCCGACTGTGACCGGGCAGCCTTCAGACAGTGTGCTGTATCTTGGAAATGCGAATGATATGCCATGGCTGCCACCGGAAGCCGGGACTCCGCATGGTGCAGTCACATACATGTCCTATACTGACATCCAGGGACTGCCCAGAAGCCTGGGTGTGTACCTGCCACCGAGGTATGACCGCGGTCGGGTGTATCCTGTGATCTATGTCACGCATGGCGGTGCCGGCACAGAATCCAGCTGGTTCCATCTGGGTGGGCTGAATCATATCATGGATACCATGATTGCCCGCAGGCAGACCGAGGAAGCGATCGTCGTGACCATGAATAACAGCGTCTACGCCTGGGATTTTGATAAGATTGGGCAAAATCTGTACGAATGCATTATTCCATTCATTAACAAACTGTTTCCGGTATCTGCTGAGCGTGACCGGCATGCTTTCTGTGGGCTGTCCATGGGCAGCATGACTACTCTGTGGCTGTATATGCACAGGAATGAGTATTTCCGTTATTTCGGTGCCTTCAGTGGTGGCATAGCCGGTGGAAGACATTTTTCTCTGGAGGATCCGGTTCTCAGGGAGCTGAAACTGATGATCGGGTGCGGAGAAGAGGATATTGCCTGGAACCCGCGTGAGATCGGAATTCCTCCGACACTGGAAGCACTGAAGGCAAAAAACATACCGCATGTGGAATACTTTGTTCCCGGAGGCCATGACTGGTTCTGCTGGTCGCAGATGTACACTGAATTTGTCACACATGTGCTGTGGAAATGAGAAGGATTCATGCGCAGCCGTATACAGTAAGAAAGGCCCTGCACCGTTGAGCAGGGCCTTTCACATATAGGCTCAGAAATCGGTCTGGACAGCTTCACCGGCACCAATGGCAGTAGGCTTACCGCAGAGTGTGACAACCACAGCTTCGGCTCCCTGATTCTCAGCGATGCAGTGTTCAGGTGTGATATATACCATCAGCCTCTGGCCATGCCATATCAGCGGGAATGTCAGTTCCTGCCATGCATCTGGCAGGTGCGGGGCAATATGCAGCTCATCGCTGACGACACGGACACCACCGAAACCATACACTACACATTGCCATATGCCGCCCATGGAAGCGGTGTGAACACCCATGTCGGACGTGTTCATCTTGGGCCCGAGGTCAACATCACCGCATCCGTTATAGAATCGGTAAGCCATGTCTTTTTCGCCCAGGTCGGATGCCAGTACGCTGTGTGTAGACTTGGACAGAGAAGAATCATGAAGTGTCCGGGATTCATAAAAGTAAAAATTGCGGACCTTGAGATCCTGAGGAAAGAGATTGTCCATAAGCAGCATCAGTACCAGGGTGTCAGCCTGTTTATGCACCTGGATTCCGTTGATCTGTTCAGGATTCAGGTCATCGTAGATTGTACCGAGTTTATCGGCATTCTTATATTTGCTCAGATCAATGCTCTGTAGCTGGGCATACCCGTCAAACTGGGGCACAATCCCGTTTGCGTCGGGCTGGGGGAGGTAGAGCCGATCCATGACATTCCGGATCTTTTGCTCAGTAACCTCAAGGCAGAACATCTCGTCCATATGAGCGCACACATCATCCTGACGCTCTTTTAGTGTCTCAATGGCATTGAGTGCAAGCTCAAGGTTATGATATGCCATATAATTGGTGTAAGCATTGTTGTTTACATGTTCTTTGTATTCATCCGGTCCTATGACATCCAGAATGACATAGGCATTTCGGTTCGTATCCCAGGTGACCCGACTGGCCCAGAATCTTGCTGTATCAATGAGTATTTCGTAACCATACCTGTCCATGAACTCCTGGTCTCCGGTAATCCGGCTGTAGAGATCGACTGCAAAGGCAATGTCCGCGGTGATATGCTGCTCGATCATACCGGTGAGGATCGGGATCGGTTTTCCGGTGACAATATCGGCTCCGCCGAGCTTCGGTGTGACTTCCCCGTCATCGATCCAGGCTGATTCCCAGGGATACATGGCACCTTCATACCCGTTCTCCTTAGCCTTGATTCTGGCACCATACAGGCCTTTGTAGCGGTATGTCAGCAGACTCTTTGCAGCATCCGGCCAGGTGAGGATGAAGTAGGGAAGAATGAAAATCTCCGTATCCCAGAATGAGTGTCCTTTATAACCTTCGCCGGTCATGCCCTTGGCACCAATGCCGACTCGGGGATCATCCTTCTTTGCCATGATATTGAGGTGATACAGGGCAAAACGGATCTGCAACTGATCAAAAGGATGCGAACTGGTAATCCGGATATCGGAAGCCTGCCAGAATGCCGCCCAGGCTTGACGACTGGCGTCCCGGAGCCCTTCGTACCCGGCTTCAAGTGCTGATTCCAGCATGGAAAGACCATCCTGCTGTGCGCACAGAGCTGCTTCTGTCTGCCCTTCATAGGCAAGGTCACGGCTTGTGGTGACACTGGAAAGCTTGTCAATGATGAGCGTCTGACCTGCAGAAATGTGAAGAGTTGCCCGGATGCCCAGATATCTCCGGTCAATGACGGGAATCTGCTGTTCCGGCTGAACAGAACCGGTCTGTGTAGAGAACACGAAAGCTGTATGCAGACAGCATGTGACATCGGACTGGATTGTACGTGATACCATGGACAGTATACGCCCGTTCAGAAACCGCTTTTCACCTTCGTGAAAATGCTGGGATCCGGTGCAGGTGACCTGACCGTTGATTCCGCTTTCCACGACCAGTGTACAGTCGGTGTCCACAGGGGTGATACATACACGGATGCCTGACAGGTGTTCCTGAGCCAGGGATACAAAGCGTTCAAACCGGAAGGCATAACGGAACCCCTTCGGGCTGGTCCAGGAGAGTGTTCTGGTGACTTCTCCGTTTTCCAGATCCAGGACACGCAGGTAATCTGTGACTGTACCATGGTCCATGGAGAAGCGTTCGCCGTTCAGTGTCAGCTGAATCCGGGTCAGGTCAGGAAGGTTGGGCAACTCACAGACTTCCTGTTCGTCAAAACGATTGAATGTACCGGTAACCAGCAGGTCACGGGTCTGCCGGACATACTCTTCTTCAAGAGCAGCACGCTGGCCGAGATATCCGTTTCCCTGACAGAAAATGGCTTCACATTTTCCCTGATGCTCAACATCAAAATCAGTTTCAGCAATCAGCCAGTTTTCCTTATTTCCGGTTCCTAAATCATACTTGAGCATGTATATAGCAGCCTTTCTGAAAATAATAGGTCCATTACAGGAAAGAAGCGGGTATCCTGACAGGAGTGCCCGCTGTTCCATATCAGCCTTTGACAGCTGAGCCAGCAACAGAAGCCTGGACCTGCTCCTGTGTAAACATGTAGATGATAATACCCGGCAGAATGACCAGTGTCAATGCGGCAAACATGCGGGTATAGTCATAGGAAAATGCCTGATTGAACGAAGCCAGCGAAACCGGCAGTGTTCGATTGGAAGCAGAAGATGTCAGAAGCGAAGCAAAGTAGTATTCATTCCAGTTCCCGAGCCACATCAGAATCCCGGCTGTGAAGATACCGGTCTTAGCCAGCGGCATGTTGATCTGCCAGAATGTACGGAAAAATCCGGCACCGTCAATTTCAGCGGCTTCATTCAGTTCCCGTGGAATACTGGCAAAGTTGGAACGAAGGAT
>ONWQ01000353.1 GCA_900321565.1 uncultured Eubacteriales bacterium | reverse complement strand
TTCTATACAGATGAAGTTCATCCCTGCATCTGAATCGATCGCCAGAGAGATATGATGCGTCTGGCCGTTCCTGAACGTCAGATCGATCTCATCGCTCAGGTCCACGCCATGCTCAATCCGTCCGCTGCACGCGACATGTTCCGGTTTCCCGAAAAGCCGGTACAGATACGTGATCGGGTACACACCTGAGTCAAGGATCGCACCGCCTGCCAGCTCAGGGTCTGTCAGTCTTGGTGCATAATGGATGACATTCACCAGCATGTTGGTGGTCACATGCACAATACTGCCCACAGCATCCTGGTCCAGCCACTCCTTCACCTTCAGGGCCACAGGCGCGAACCATGTCCACATGCCTTCCACGATATAAACATGTTTTTCTCTGGCCAGGCCGAACAGTTCCTTGGTTTCATCCGCTGCTACCGTAAACGGTTTCTCGCACAGCACCGGTTTTCCCAGTTCTATGGCCATTCTGACATAGGCATAATGCGACGGATGCGGCGTAACCACATACACAGCGTCCGCCTGTTCCATGGCAGCCTCTGCCGTTTCAAACGCCTGAGCACCGTATTGTCCGGCAAACGTCTCCGCCGCTTCAAACCTGCGGGAATACACGGATGCAATACGATGTCTGTCCGTAGCTGTAATCTGTGCAGCCACCTGTCTGGCCAGTGTTCCGGTGCCGATAAAGCACCAGCTGAATGCCTGATTGCTCATATGCTTCCTCCCGCTCTGATTATTTGCCGCCGAACGCATCCTGATTCTGGTTCGGGCTTGCACGCTTTCCGATCTCGGGGAACCTGTGTTCCAGCGCGGCCCGTGAAATCTCAATATCTTCCTCAGCTTCACCCGGATCCGTGCATCCCACCGTGACCATATCACACGTGCGGATCGTGTTCCACGTAAAGTTCAGTCCGACATAGGGAGTCACACGCCCTGCCGCCATGGGTTTAATCGTCATGACGGGTTTTCTGGCATGGTGGATGATCGATGCAACCGTCTCAATCTCGACCTGCATCATGAATCCCATGCAGTTATAGATCTGAATATAGGTTTCCACATCATACCCGTTGTCATCCGAGTAGGTGATCAGTTCCGGCATGTGTGCCGACAGTCCCGGAATCATGCCTTCCTGCCGGATCATGTCCGTATAATCGTCCAGTCTGACAATCTGGTGCAGGTTCTTGTTAACCAGCTGTTCCGCACTGGAATGATGCAGAAGGCAGAACGTAGCGCCGCATTCCCGGCTGCGGTGAATGGTCGCACGTGCTTCCCTGCGTGCCGCCTCATTATCATCCACATTGATAATAGGCGTATCGATCAGTATCATGTTCTGTCCCGTGCGATCCCGGACTTCCCGTACGGCTTCCTGCATGACGCGCTCCTGCTGCAGCGGTCCCATAATGGTATCCACGCCTGCATCCAGGAATGTCTTCAGCAGCGGAAACACTTCATTTCCGCCCGGGAAACGATGCTTGATCTGCTGGTCTGCTGCCGGACCGCGGTGACTCCAGCCGAGAATCCAGTTTGTCCCGATGATCATTCTGGACAGGGATACACCTGCTACGGTCGTTCTTGGAAACGCCTTTTCTGACATGACTTTCCTGCCTCCTTGGTCTGGTTTTCCGGCCCGCCTTGCCTTCCCGGACCGGGATGCCTGTGTATTGTCTCATGCCGCACATCTTCTGTACTGAGGCATGAGGAATCCCAGATGGTGGGCTGACCTCTGCTTCCGCTGTGAAACCAAGCAGCACGGACAGCCGGTATATGTATGTATCAGCGAAAGAACCGGTTTCAGGATTTTGAGGGCCGGTTTCTCAGGTATGCAATCAGGGCCGAGAAGAAACTGATCGCCTCATTGATGGATCCGCCAATGGAACCGATACAGAGATCATAGGTGAATGAAAACGGCATGGCGATCACCATAAGCAGACGGAGCGTGTTCGGGTTCTTGATCGACATGGCAATCGTGATGAACACCATGGCAATGATGAACAGAAGAGAGATCAGGCTCTTCCATGTGATCAGTCCGGCAATGATGACAATCACGGAAAAGACTCCCGCAATCCAGGCTGTCCCCTTTTCTGTCCGCCTGTCAGCCGTATAGCGAAGCACCACGTTTCTGGTCAGACTGATCGCATTGAGCACGCCGGCAGTAAGCGCATCCGTCTGGCCACTGAAATACATCAGAAGGAAATGAATGGTAAAGAAAACGGAACTGAGCAGCTGAAGAAAAACGATCTGCCTGTATTCTTTAAAGTGAAAGGATGAGACTGTCGTAATCAGTGCAAAAATACCAAAGCACTGAGCAATCACCCCGAGTAAGTTCATCAGAAGGCTCCTCTCATAAAAGAAAGATCAGACATGTCTGCCAATGTTTTTCTACTCAGTATGACATCAGCATCCAGAAAGACGGGCTGGAATATCTTCCAAACATAGAATCATGAATGGACCTGGTATAAGCGTACTGCAGGAAATCTCTGAATTCATCAGGGAATCTGATGCTGGAGCAATAACCCCGCTTCTTGCATCTCTATTCCGGCTGCAAATCGAATGTTGCGATCAGCCCGGTCACCGTTTCTTCCGGCGATTGGCCATCCATATCGTATTTATTCGGGATCTTGCTGTAAACTTTTCCGTACCACGCCTGATCTGCCAAGATTTCTCTCATATAGTATGCTTTATGCGCATTCTTATACGGTTCATCCGTATATACCTGTGCATTTTCATCACTGAAAACAAGTCTGTCGAAAATATGATCAGCACTGTCTCTGAGTTCAATCGGAAAAACACACTTCTTTTGGAGTGACTGACGGAAATACTTGAGATAAGAAATCGGTGTAACAGCCACCACTTTACTTTGGCCATCCTTCAGAATCTTTTCCAGCAACATTCCTCGCTTTTTGTCACGATCTTCCAATGTTCCGGTCTTAACGAACTGTTCAAGCGTGATTCCAAAGCAGTGCCTGACTTCATCATCCAAATCATAAAACGGTATACAAAGCCGCTCACTCAGCAATTTGCCAATAGTACTCTTTCCAACGTTGGAAACACCAAACAGCAAAATCATCATTTCTTTTCATTTCATCCTTGTAAGTCAGTTTTTATGAAACCATATGTGAGGGCCCAAAAGATTCATGTGTCTGAAACTGTATGTGGTACTATAACATAATTCCACTCGCCATGCCACTCATTCCGCGTCATATTCAATGCCTTTAATTCTTTGTCTGAGACTTTGATCCCCCGTTCGCAGCTGTTTCCAGCACCCACACATCGAACCGTCAGGCCTTCCTTGGTTGTAGTAGACGCTATTAGATTCACAATGATTTGAAACGTCTCCAACGGTCTTCCGCGCCAGTTTTCGATATCTGACTGAATAGACGATGTTCTATCTTGTTCCACTTGAATGTTCCTGGCGGAAAGTGGAAAACGTAAATTGACATGCCTGTTTCGTTCGCTAGTTCCTGCAGAGATACTTTCTACAAACGATTTCTGCGACCATTGTTTTCTCCGCCATCTGTAGTAATCATGAGCTTGTTGACATTCGGATATCGCTCTTTTTCCATGCTGATCCACCAACTACGGATACTGTTGACGGCAAGTGTACCGGTATCAGCACTCAGGCCAACATGCACGAAGCCTTCATTCCGGCCGATGTCATATATACCATATGGTGCATCTTTACCGAGGTCAGGGTCTGGAGAATCATGATCATTCACCTTGATCGATTGTTTTTCCGGACGGAATTCTGAACTACTGTTTTTTAAGTTTCCAATGAGTTCCTTCTTCTTGGTATCAACGAAAATGACAGGCAATCCATATCCAAGGAACTCTTTTGCATGATCACTGATGAATCTGAATTGTGCATCACGGTCAGGCCCTGCATCTCTGGTTACAGTATACGTATGGCTTATGGTTTCCGCAATCCTGACAATCTTATTTCCCTCATTCTGCTGCGGTGTGGCGATTTGCCTGTCAAGCTTCCAGGCAGAGTTGCCTGATATCCACACATTCTAGAGAAGAGCCTTATTTTCCAGGGCTTTCCGTACATAGAATAAAGCTTTATCCGAATCGTGGCGGCAGGCATTGATAATGGCCACATGATGCCCCCAAGGAATGCGGAAGATGGTATCTTCTGATAATTCGTCAACAGTCTGTTGACGAATTGCGACTTTTCCAGAATCGTCAACAACTTGTTGACGATTCTCTTGGATAGGATACCACTATGCAAACGATGGGGTCAAACGACCAATCGTGCAAGCGGTATTTGAAAAAAACCGGATTACCGATGAGGATGGCTCACGATTCGGACTGGCGAACCCCTTCAGGGGGATACTTGGTCCGGTTGAAAAAACTAATCATTCACCACAACGAAAAATCAGCGCCTGAGAAATCGGACGCTGATTTTTCTACCTTGTTATTCAAAT
>ONWQ01000288.1 GCA_900321565.1 uncultured Eubacteriales bacterium | reverse complement strand
GTGTTGTCGTCGAGCACGAAGCCAACGTTGCCGGAGGAAACAGCAGCCTTGAACAGGTCTTCGGTGGTATCGGTAGCGAAATCCTTGCCGATGATGCCATCGTTGTACAGCTTGTTCAGGGTACGGATGCCTTCCAGGGCGCCGTCATGCATGACGATGTAGCCTTCGGAATACTTGTATTCGTCCTTGGTGTCAGCGAAATCAACATAGGAACCGACAAAGTTCAGATAGGTCTTTTCAGTGTCGGTACGGCCGTTCATTGCCCACGGGATGCAATCCGGCTTGGCTTCCTTGAACTTGTACAGGGTGTCGATCAGCTCTTCCTTGGTGGTGGGCATCGGCAGTCCGAGTTCATCCAGCCAGTCCTTACGGATGTAAGCGGTGTGACGGGGGTTGGCAGCGCCGCGCTTGGAGAGCAGAGCGTACTGATGTCCGTCAATGTTACCCATGTTCATGACATCGCCGACATACTTGACGATATTGGAGTCTTCGCCGAGCTTGGCAAGGCCTTCGGTCAGGTCACAAAGACCGCCCTGGGTTGCGAAGTTCAGGAAAGTGCTCTGGCCATAGGAGAAGATGATGTCCGGAGCGGAGGAGCCAGCCATCCAGGTGGTCAGCTTGTCGTCAGACCCGGAACGGGGAGTAGACACAAACTCAACCTTGATGCCCAGAGGAGCGATCTGCTCATTGATGTAGTCGGTCATCTTGGTGTTTTCCACTCCGTCATAGCCGGCAGGAGCGTCACCGCGGTCCCACAGCATAACGGTGATGGTGGTCAGATCATCAGCCAGAGCGGGGATGCTGAACATCGTGACTGCCAGAGCAGCGATGAGCAGCACAGAAAGGAACTTTTTCATCTTGGGTTAGCCTCCTTATAATTTATGAATCAGCCCGTAACGGGCATAATTCCAACAGGGGAAACAGATCAGCCCTTGACAGCACCGAGCATGATGCCCTGGGTGAAGAAGCGCTGTACGAAAGGATACACGATCAGCATGGGCAGCATGGAAAGCGTAATGCTGGCTGCCTTGACGTTTTCAGGCGTCATCTGTGTGGTGGAGCCTTCCTCTGCAGAAATGGCAATGGATTCGATCATCTGCTTGAGTGTCATCTGAACAGTATACAGACTGGAGCGATTGATGTAGTAGATCTGGTCTTCAATACCATTCCAGCGGGATACAGCATAGAACAAGGCAAGGGTTGCGATGGTCGGCACGGTCAGGGGAACGGCAATCTGCCACATGATACGGAATTCATTACAGCCCTCAATACGTGCGGCTTCATACAGCGATTCATCGATCGCACGGAAAGCCGTACGCATGATGATCATATTATACACGCTCATGGCACCCGGGATCAAAAGGGCCCATTTGGTATTGATCAGACCGAAATCACGAACGTTGAAGTAGTTCGGGATAATGCCCGGGCTGAGATACATGGTCAGAACACAGAAGGTCATGATTGCTCCGCCGAGCTTCAGATTGCGGCGGGAGAGCGGGAATGCCATCAGAATGGTCATGACCATATTGATCAGGGCAGCTTCAAGCATCAGGCCGACAGAATAGCCCAGAGTCTTGAGGAAGTTACCGGTCTTCAGAGCCTTGGTATAAGCGTCTGTATTCAGACCGACGGGTGTAATGAACACCTGCCCCTTGAGAATGGCGTCCTTGGAAGAGAAGGAAATGGAGATAACGCGAAGGATCGGGATGATCGCGATAAAGGATACGAGAATAAAGAAGACAGTCCAGAAAATCTGATACCGACGTTCAGATTTTGTTCTCAGTTCATTCATCAGATAATTCCCTCCTGTCCCATTTTTTTCGACGCATGGTTGGCAATAAGGATCAGTACGATGCCGACCACAGACTGGAACAGACCGACAGCGGCAGCATAGTCAAAACGTCCGCCGGCAAGACCTTTATTGTATACGAAGGTCGAGATAACTTCGGCAGCATCCGTGACCAGAGCATTGCGCATCATGAACGGACGGTCGAAGGATATGGAAACGACTTTACCAACCTGCATGATCAGCAGAGTGGAAATCGTGGGCATGATCTGCGGGACAGTCACGTGCCAGATGCGCTGCAGGCGTGTGGCACCGTCGATATAGGCCGCTTCAGAGAGTGAGGGATCATTGGACATGAGGGCAGCCAGATAGATGATCAGGGAATAACCTGCACTCTGCCAGATACCCATGAACCAGTATACGAAACGCCACCAGGTCGTGTTGGACAGGAATGGGACTGCCTCGCCGCCCAACGCGGTTACAACGTTATTGACCAGACCACCGGTTGCAAAGACCTGCTGCGAAATACCGGCAATGATAACCCAGGACAGGAAGTTTGGCAGATACAGAGCGAGCTGGGTTGTCTTGCGTACCTTATTGGAGCGCAGCTCGTTGAGGAAGATGGCCAGGAAAATCGGGAACGGGAAACCAAAGAGGAGGTCGCCCAGGTTCAGGATGAGCGTGTTTGCGAGAGATTTCCAGAAAAGAGAATCCCGGAATGCCTCCTGGAACCACTGAAGTCCTACCCAGTCCATTTCCCACATGGATCTGCCGCCGAAGGGAACATACTTCTTGAAAGCAATTATGATGCCTTTCATAGGCAAATACTTGAAACAGATGATGTAGGCGATGGGGATCAGCATCATGGCATACAGCTGCCATGTGCCTGCAAGATAAGGCTTGAGCCAACCTTTGCGATTCGGCCTGATATCTGCAGGTGCCTTTGTGGTCATGGAGCATCTCATCCTTTCTTGAAACATAGTGAGTATATCTGTAACAGACAGTGTCTGTCAGAATCAGGTAACAGGGATCACAGTGGGGAAGCGTCTGCGTGTTTCGATCCGGAGCGTGTGTGTGCCGGGTGTGTATGCAGTCAGATCAATCGTAAATCTGCCGGGATCCGGCTGGAAGGCACCGCCCATGCTGTAGAGTACATTATGTGCACCGAAACAGGGGCCGATTGTAAAGCAGTCGCCTTCTGCATTGAGGATTTCCAGAGTCCCCTGCGTGACAGTGATCTGTCCGCCTGCGTTCGAAGTAAGCACAAAGCTGTCAGAGCGTACGGTGCATCCGGTATCCACACTGATCTCCAGGCGTGCCGGAACATGGTCCAGTCCGCTGAAAGACAGGTCCAGAACTACGGCATTGTCTTCCACGGAGACAGAAACGTCTGTCTGAAGCCGGGCCTGAATGTGACGCTTCCGGGTTTCCGGATTATTCATGGCCCACCAGTCCGTGGTATCCGGCTGATCGCCCTCAAAGGGCAGGTAATACCAGCTGTCAACACAGGAATGCATGGAAAAGCCATGCTCTGTCCCGCTCAGCGTGTCGGCAATGAAGTTCCTGCGGTCACATACATTCCCGTAAACGGAGAACCCAAGAGTCAGGGATCCGTTCTTCAGATACAGGAAATTCGGCTTATGTGCCAGTGCTGTGACACAGAGGCTGCCGCGGTGCCAGCGGCCGATCCCGGATGCTTCATAGATGCGGCCGGTATGTCTGTGAGCAAGATCAGGCAACGGAGCATCTGTGCCAAAGGTATCCAGTTCAGGGAACCGCAGCATCCAGTTTATGCCGGAGAGTGCGAGTCCATGCTCGCGGCAGAGCCCGCCGATGGCATCGGCAATGCCGGCAAACGAAGGATCATCCGCCAGGTATCCGGCGGTCAGGAAAAGCCCGTAATAGTTTGCGGGGTAGACGCGGTGACCATAGTCCTGCCTGGTTGAGTTGAAAGTGAACAGGGAACCGTCCGGGTCGATATAATCAAGCATCATGGACAGATTCCGGCGGCAGGCGTTCAGGTACTGTACGTCCCTGGTTGCCAGATAAATGCGGAGCATCTGTTCATCATTGACTGCATTGTAGATGCCGGTGGAGCGTTCTGCAAACTCACCGTCCTGATTGATGTCCAGGCCCTCCTGAAGATATGTCCTGGCACGTGCGGCGAATGCTTCATGGCCGGTGATCCGGGCACCATGCAGCAGACTGGCAGAGATGGCCCAGCGATGGTTCGGTGTATGAAAACCACCCGCCGCGATCCCTTTACAGGCGTGCAGGATGAGATCCTTCAGTGCTTCACGTACAGGTTCTGCTTCCGGTTCAGAATCTGAGAGCAGGTCATATGCATCGACCAGCTGGTTGACTGTAAATGCAGTGTCCGGTGCTGAATCAAAGTTACAGGAACTCAGATCAAAACACCCGCTTGGCCGTCTGTGAGCACACATCCATCCGGCGGCATCCATGATGGCCGTATATACCTGAGGACTGTGGAAGAACCGGCTGCCGCGGCCTGCCCAGCAGGTGATCAGATGCGCAAGGCAAAAGCCCATATTGCGTGAATCAGTATGCAGAGAGTCCATGGCAAATGCCTGATCCCGTTCATCGCCGGGGCAGTGGATCTGATTCTGCAGAATCTGTGCCGCGCGGCGATCATGGGCTTTCCAAAGGAAATCCAGTCTGGACATCAGAGGCCTCCAATTCATCTACGTAATCTGCCACTCAAAAAATGGGCAACTGATGGGTAAATGTTAGTAAGAATACTTATGTTTGTCAATAGCAATTTGAGGAATACAACCAACCAATTCCCAGTTTGTACATTTTGTCTTCCGAAAACATGCCTCGGAAGGATAAAAAATGGGCAACTGATGGACTGACTGATTGCATCAGACGGTCAATGGGTCCTCAGCAGCATGGATTTCCGCTTCCACAGGGCTGCCGTCCCAGCTGTGCATGGTCATATTGAAAAGGCGGAGACCGGAAACAGCACAGGAGAGGAAAGGCACGGATGGACGGTGGATCAGCTGCATGCCGTGTCCGGGCCGGAGATCATAGACATCGACCGGCCATTTGCTGAGCCGGCACAGTGTGATCCTTGAGTCTGCAAAATCCACATCCCGGATTTTTCCGGGCAGGCCATAGAGAATAACACCGTTCTCGCCTTCACAGTCAATATGATCGAAGCGGATGTTCTCTATAGTGCCGCATGGAACCTCAGGGTCCCTGTCCACGGCCGTTATGGCTACAGGTTCCGCACATCCCCACCAGCTGTCGGCAAATCTGCGGGTACGCACTGTGATATGGGAGAAGGACACATTGCGTACGCATCCTGCGTCACGGACCTGTATGGACAGACCACGGTTACTGTCTTCTATGATGCAGTTTGAGAACTGGATGTCCTCAAAATCATCCACGCCTTCTGTGCCTATTTTCAGTGCGGCACTGGTGGAAATCAGGGTACATCCGTCCACAAGAACTCCCCGCGTATGCGGGTATTCATGGTTGCCGAGCGTATTTTTCATGCAGATACAGTCATCGGCGCATTCCACATGACAATGGACGATCCGTACCATACGGGTATGGTCAATATCGATACCGTCCGAGTTGGCTACATCCAGAGGATTGAGAATCCGCAGAGAGTCCAGGAGCGCATCATAACAGCCGCCGAGATGCAGGGTCCAGAAAGCAACATTGCACAGGATCGTATCACGGAATGTGAGGTGTCTGCAGTCCTCAAAGTAGATGAGGGTAGGACGCGGATAGAAATCCCCGGTGACATAGTAAGGAGAAACACGGCGCACAAAAGCACTGCCATTGCCGTCAATGCGTCCGTTGCCGGTGATCTGCACATGCTCGGCTTGGAACGCATAGAGAAAAACATAGGAAGGCTTTCCGGTCACCGGTGTTCCCGTGGTTGAGACGGGGCCTTCGGCTTTTGGCTGATTCGGTCTGTAGTAATCGTCCAGGTTTCCGGATGCAAGCAGGGTGGAGCCGTTCTCCAGATGCAGTTCCACGAAACTTTTCAGAAACAGTGAGGATGAGAGATACGTGCGGCCCGACTGCAGAATCACGCGCCCGCCGCCGGCTTTGTGGCACGCATCAATGGCTGCCTGCAGGGCAGCTGTATCATTGGTTATGCCGTCGGATACGGCACCATAATCCTTTGGATAAAAATCCATATTGCTCCTTTTCCCGGTGCGGTTCCGGCAGGATTCATAAAAATGAAACCGCGGTGTTTTTCATCCTTTTTGAAGTCCTTTCCGGCACGGATTCCGGGCGGGAAGGGACGATATATTCATCCGTCTGATGATATGAATCCTGGAGAAAGCGTGTATAGCCTATCACAAAACGGTGCACAGAACAATTGACAGAACGGGAAGAATCACAGTTTTCAGAAACTCTTATCATACCGGGAAGGTGGAAGACGGCAGATGGTGCATATGGTGCCGGGAAAAGAGACAGGAACCGTTTCAGGCAGAAATGCCAGGTAAATACTGTGAAAGGAATCTTCTCAGGAGATGATCCATCGTGTATACTGTGCAGGCCCTGAGAAAGTATGAAAAGGAAGCTTTACCATGAAAAAGGTACTCGGATACTTCAGAAAAGAAATGATGCTGACTCTGTCCCTGCTGGCCGCGGCATTGGCGCTGATCATTACCCCGCCCACAGCGGAGCTGATACATGATATTGACTGGCGGACCCTGGGAACCCTGCTGATGATGCTGTGTGTACTGGAAGGGTTCAAGAGGGAAAACATCTTTCGCCCGCTGATCCACCTTGCTTCCAGGCTGAACAGAATGCCTTCCATGACCCTGTTTCTGGTATTTGGTGTGTTTTTCACTTCCATGTTCGTGACCAATGACGTTTCCCTGATTATCTTTGTGCCGCTGACCATACTTCTGTTCCGCGGCGGGGATAAGGAAAAGTATATTCTGCCTGTACTGACCATGGAAAACATTGCAGCTATACGCGGTTCCATGCTGATGCCCTTCGGGAGTCCGCAGAATCTCTTTCTTTACGGACAGGCTGGAGTGAGTGCGTGGCATTTCATGCTGCATATGCTGCCCCTGTGTGCCTTTTCCGCCCTGCTGCTGGTCGGGTTTATTCTGTTCCTTTTCAGGAAGGACCTGCATGAAACGATCCGGGCGGAGACCGGGGATGCACCATGGAGCCCTGAAGGCAAGCTCCGGCGCATTGTATACCTGGCTCTGTTTGCACTGATTATTCTGGTGATTGTCACCCGCACTGAATACTGGCCCTGGGCGGTCGGGCTGGTGCTTGCGGCAATCCTGCTTGTGGATCGGGAGCTCCTTTTTCACGTGGATTACGTGCTGATCATAACCTTCCTGTGCTTTTTTGTGTTTTCTTCTTCCGTTGCATCCAACCCGCAGATTTCCGGCGTTCTGAAAAAGGCGGTTGCCGGAAATGAATACTGGTGGTCCATTGGTCTGAGTCAGCTGATCTCCAATGTGCCGGCAACGATTGTGCTTTATCCGTTCACGGAAAACTTTGCAGGCCTGATTTACGGTGCGGATACGGCCGGACTCTGTTCCCTGATCGGTTCCCTGGCGTCGGTCATCAATTATCGTATGTATGTGCGTGCATACCCGGGGCAGGGAAGACGCTTTATTGTGGTATTCACGCTCATCAGCTGGGCTTTCTTCCTGATCGTGGTTGTTCCGGGACTTCTGCTGAGCCGCTGGAAGTTCTTCTGAGTGCATGGAGAACGGGGTTCAGCTGGAAGAATCCGAAGGAAAACAGACCGAAATGGATGGGTTCATTGATTCAATTAGTAAGATATGGTACAATTCAGACAAGTTCAGGTGAAAGGAGGCTGTATGTTGAATATTCATGAGTCTGCAGAAGATTATCTCGAAGCAATCCTGAGACTTAAGGAAGAAAAAGGTTTTTCACGGGCTGTGGATATTGCGGCTCAGCTGGGCGTCAGCAAGCCTTCGGTCAGCGTGGCAATGAAGAGGCTGCGCGAAAACGGGTATATTACAACAGATGAAGACAATTTGCTGTATCTGACGGATGCGGGCATGGAGATTGCATCCAAGATCTATCATCGGCACACAACATTGGCCAGATATCTGGTGCAGCTTGGTGTAGACCCGGAAACGGCGCAGGAAGACGCCTGCAAGATGGAGCATGATATTTCCGATGCAACGTTTAAGGCGTTCTGTGCACAGCTTCACCGAACCGACAGCTGACGGCATAAAAAAGTGCTTCGCATATCGACTCCCCCCACCCCCTCATTCGTGAGGGGGTGCCTTCGTCTCAGAATTTTCTTTACCAGTTGCCGTTTTCAACTTAATGGCATATTCTGTGGGAAATGGAAGGTGGGATTCACTTGCGTATCACTTTGTCCGACTATAAAGTGCGCCTTATGGCTGCAAAGACCAAAGTTGGATACCAGACAAATCAGTTTTTTTCAGTCCTTACACGTGCCTGTCAAAGAGCAAAAGAAATCATTCAGGCAAAAAAGACTCCGGACCCTAATGGAGCAGTGAATGCTGAACAATTTATTGAAAACACCGGTGTAGATGATATTCTCTCAAATGAAACTGAAATCAGCAATGAGGCTCCATCTACATGCCATTCCAGTGAAAAGCTTACTATGTTCAAAAAGATC
>ONWQ01000079.1 GCA_900321565.1 uncultured Eubacteriales bacterium | reverse complement strand
ACTTGGCTGGAGACGGCCCGGGAGGATAGGACGCTGCCGGATTCCAAGAAGCCGTTTGGCTTCTTTTTTTGTGCTGAAGTGGCATAGTCAGAAGGGGTTTCTTGTTGTTGCTTACTTGACAGAGAAAGAATTCCTTAGTTATAATTCATGGCTGTATTCTAATGCTGGAGGAATATCATGCTGCCTTCAAAAGATACTCAGGCTTTTTTAGATCTTTTGCACCAGGAAGTGGATAAGCGGAGAACATTTGCTATTATTTCACACCCTGATGCCGGAAAAACGACTTTAACGGAAAAACTCCTCCTTTATGGTGGTGCTATACGTTCTGCTGGTTCTGTTAAAGCAAGACGCAGTGATAAACATGCAACTTCCGACTGGATGGATATTGAAAAGCAGCGTGGCATTTCGGTAACATCTTCTGCAATGCAGTTTGACTTTAATGGATTTCACATTAATATTCTCGACACTCCTGGACATCAGGATTTCTCGGAAGACACATACCGTGTTCTTGTTGCAGCGGATTCGGCAGTGATGTTGATTGACGCCGCAAAGGGCGTCGAGGAGCAGACAGTCAAACTTTTCAAAGTCTGTCGCATGAGAAATATACCTATCTTTACTTTTGTAAATAAAATGGACCGTGCAGCAAAAGATCCGTTTTCTTTAATGGAAGAAATAGAGCAGGTTCTTGGGATTCGGTCAACCCCTATAAACTGGCCTATCGGTGTTGATGGTGATTTTCAGGGTGTTTACCATCGGGACACGAGAATGGTCGAATTGTACACTGGTGGAGATCATGGACAGACTATTGTGGAAAAAAAGGATATCGCAATTGATGATCCGGAACTTCCCAAATACCTGAATGAAGAGTATATCAGCCGCCTTCAGAATGAAGTTGAACTGCTGGATGTTGCTGGAGATGCTTTTGATCTGGATGCGGTTCGCCAGGGTGAGCTTACACCCATGTTTTTTGGGTCTGCTATAACAAATTTCGGCGTTGAGCCATTTCTGGAAAGATTTTTGCAGTATACTCCCCCACCTTTACCCCGGAAGAGTGATATTGGTTTAATTGAACCGGAAGAGCCTTATTTCTCAGGATTTATTTTTAAGATACAGGCGAATATGAATCCTGCGCACCGTGATCGTCTGGCTTTTATGAGAATTGTCAGCGGTGCCTACGAAAAGGGGCTTGAGGTCTGGCATAGCTCAAGTGGAAAGATCGTTGCACTAAAACAACCCCAGCAGTTTATGGCAGATGAACGGGAAGCTGTTGAGGAAGCGTGGGCTGGCGATATTATTGGTCTTTTTGATCCGGGTATTTATCAGCTTGGAGACACGTTGTCCACTGGGCCGAAAATGCATTATGAGAACATCCCTGTTTTTGCTCCTGAACATTTTAACCGGGTCAGACCAAAGGACAGTATGAAACGAAAGCAGTTTCAAAAGGGTATTCAGCAACTTTCGGAGGAAGGGGCAATCCAGACATTTGTTCGCACGGAAACCGGGAAAGAAGAATTCCTTGTAGGCGTCGTAGGTGTTTTACAGTTTGAAGTCCTGGAGCATCGTCTTAAGACAGAGTATCAGGCTGATATTGTTATGGAATCCCAGCCATTCCATTATGTACGATGGATTCAAGAAACGCCGAAACCGGTAGATCAACTGAAATTAACATCAACATCAGGACGCGCAAAGGATAGTTTGGGAAGAGATGTCCTGCTGTTTGAGAATGAGTGGAGCATACGGCTTGCTTGCGAAAATAATGAAGGCCTGAAGCTCATTGACACAGCAACTCGAAACTGAAAGAAGGAATATATCGAATGGTTCGGGAAGATATTCGTAATATTGCAATTATTGCACATGTAGACCATGGCAAGACAACGCTGGTTGATCAGATGCTGAAACAGGGTGGTGTATACCGTGAAAATCAACAGACTGTCGACCGTGTCATGGACTCTAATGATATAGAACGTGAACGTGGTATCACGATTCTTAGCAAAAACACAGCTGTGCATTATATGGGCCATAAAATCAATATTGTTGACACACCCGGTCATGCAGACTTTGGTGGTGAAGTTGAACGTGTATTGAAAATGGTCGATGGTGTTTTGCTTTTGGTCGATAGCTTTGAAGGACCCATGCCGCAGACACGTTTTGTCTTGAAAAAGGCATTGGAGCTGAAACTGAAAGTACTTATTGTCATTAATAAGATTGACAGACCTGACCAGCGTTGTGAGGAAGTTGTCGGAGAAATTCTTGATCTTCTTATTGATCTTGACGCAGATGAAAGCACACTGGATAATCCTATCCTATTTGTATCTGCCAGAAAAGGTACTGCAACACTGGATATGAGTGTACCGGGCACGGATCTCAAACCTCTGTTTGATGCAATTCTGAAGTATATTCCTGCACCGGAAGGAGATCCTGACGGCCCGGCACAGGTCCTTATTTCTACTATTGATTACAGTGAATATGTTGGTCGTATTGGGGTAGGCCGTATTACAAGGGGTACCTTTCATGAAGGTGATACCGTTGTGCATACAAACGTGGAAACAGGAAAGACCAGTCCATCCTGGCGGCTTGGAGGCCTATTTCAGTATGATGGCCTGAAACGGATCAATGCCAAAGAAGTATCCATGGGTGATATTGTAGCTCTTTGCGGAGCAGAGGATATTTCCATAGGTGATACGGTATGTGATCCGAACTGTGTTGAGGGATTACCGTTTGTAAAAATAAGTGAACCCACGGTGACTATGACTTTCTCTGTTAACGACAGTCCTTTTGCCGGAAGAGAAGGGGAATACGTAACCAGCCGTCATTTACGTGCACGGCTGATGCGTGAGTTACAGACGGACGTTTCTTTAAGAGTGAATGAGACAGATCAGACAGATTCTTTCGAAGTGTGTGGACGCGGCGAACTGCATTTGTCGATTCTGATCGAGAATATGCGCCGTCAGGGATATGAGTTTGCAGTCAGCAAACCCCGTGTTATCTATAAAATGATAGACGGTGTCAAATGTGAACCGATTGAAAGACTTGTTGTTGATACACCTCAGGCAACAGCAGGTGCAGTTATCGAGAAAATCGGCAGAAGACGCGGCGTTCTTGAACATATGAGCGGTTTTGATCGTGTCCGTTTGGAGTTCCTTGTCCCGTCAAGGGGATTGTTTGGTTATCGCAGTGAGTTCATGACAGATACTCGCGGCGAAGGAATCATGTCTTCTGTATTTGAAAAGTATGAGCCTGTAAAAGGTGATATTCCGCATCGAAATGTAGGTGCACTTGTGGCGCATGAAACAGGCGTAAGCAACTCTTATGGCTTATTCTATGCTCAGGAGCGAGGGACACTGTTTATTGGTGCTGGTCTCGAGGTCTATGAAGGAATGATTGTAGGCCAGAATTCCAGACCTGGTGACCTTGTAGTTAATGTCTGCAAGCAGAAACACGTTACAAACATGAGAAATGCTTCGGCTTCTGAGGACGCTTTGCGATTAGTTTCAGTACATCCTCTGTCTCTGGAGGAATGTCTTGAATTCATTGACGATGATGAACTGCTGGAAATCACACCTAAGAATCTGCGGATGAGAAAGAGAATTCTTAATGCAGGGGATCGTGCACGTCAGTGGAGATATGGAAATGATTAATGCTTTCCGGGTCAGGATTCAGATATCCTGGCCTGTTTTATTGTACAAAACTCTGAGATTCAAGTAACTCAATGAACAGAAAGTACAGTTTTTGGAAGATTTACGTGACTGTGGTAAAATGTATGCTGTTTAAAGGAAGCCTATGAAAAGGAAGGCTAGATAGATGACAGCAGAGATTCTATGTGTAGGCACGGAACTATTGATGGGGCAGGTATTAAATACGAATGCTCAGTTTATTTCCAGACGACTTGCTGCTCTTGGGATTACACAGCATTATCAGCAGGTTGTTGGTGATAATGATGAAAGGCTGGAGCAAGCATATCGACTGGCGCTTTCCAGATCGGACGTTGTTATTACTTCTGGGGGTCTTGGACCTACGGTGGATGATATTACAAAGCGGATTGCTGCGAAGGTTGCTGGGAAAAGCCTGGTATTTTTTCCGGAAGCAGAAAAAATGATTGAGGAGAGATTCTCCCAGTTTCATAGAAAAATGACACCCAATAATCAGAATCAGGCCATGTTTACAGAAGATACAACGCTGCTTGTGAACCGGCATGGCACAGCACCTGGTGCTATTGTGCCTATGGGTGCCGGAAAAGTGGTGATTCATCTTCCGGGACCGCCAATCGAGCTTGAACCCATGTTTCGGGAATCCGTGGAGCCGTATCTTGCAAAACAGTCCGGCAAGGTGTTACTGAGCAGGTATTTCAGAATCTTCGGCATGGGAGAGTCCGAAGTCGACAGCAAGCTGCAGGATTTGGAAAAAAACGGAAATCCTTCTTTAAGTCCGTATTGCTCTCTTGGAGAAGTCCAGCTGCGGGCTACAGCATGTGCTAACACCGAGAAGGAAGCAAGAGACATGCTGGATCCTGTAGAAAAGGAAGTTCGTACACGTTTAGGAAATGTTATATATGCGGTAAGGGATGATGATGGAGGTTCCTTAGCGGTATCTTGCATAGAATCACTCATGAAATATAAGAAAACCATAGCGACCGCAGAAAGCCTGACTGGAGGCCTGATTTCAGCAACGCTCGTAGAAGTTCCAGGTGCTTCCAATGTAGTTAAGGGTGGGTTTGTTACATATCAGACTGTGGCAAAAACCATGTTGCTGGGTGTTCCGGAGCAAACGATCGAAGAGCACAATGTGGTAAGTGCAGAAGTTGCAAGACGTATGGCAGAAGGTGCAAGGGAAAAACTAAAGGTCGATATTGCCGTCAGTGCAACAGGTCTGGCAGGACCAGGGGGCGGAACACCGGATCGGCCGGTAGGCACGGTTTTTCTTGGTATTTCAACAAGCAAAGAGACAAAAGCGGTTGAACTCCATTTAAGTGGCGACCGGGCACGAATTCGACAACTGACAGTCAAGTATGCATTGGATTGTGTGCGCAAACAGATTGAAGCGGAAAATGCATAATAACACATGGGCAGTATTGATATTCCGGTCATATAAAAAGTCACATGGCATTCAGGACGCCTGAAATCATTGGAGCAGGTAGTCAAATAAGGAGGTGAGGAGAACGATTAAACGGGTTACAGTTCTTTTGGGAATACTGTTTATTCTTTTCCTTACCGACGCTATGGCTGACGGAAAGAATCGGGCGCTGCTGATAGGATGCGATCAATTTCTTTCAGCATCTGATACATCACCAGCATCCAGTACGAATGTGCTTCAAATGGCGGAAGCCCTGAGTGGTGGTTCTATGAATCTGCAGCATCTTGTTACTCGAAGAACCGGTATTTCAGGAATCAGTGAGCTTCAGGAAATGATAGCAGAAGCGTTTGGTGGCTCTGATGATCAGGATACAAACTATATTTATCTTTCAACTCATGGTATTTGGAAATCCGGGGATCCGGAAATGACATTATTACTGTCTGACGGTTTTCGTGAGCAGGAAATTACAGCGAGTGAACTTTATCATTGTTTGGAAAAAATACGCGGCACAAAGGTATTGATACTTGATATGTGTCATGCCGGTGCAATCATAGGAAAAGGTGTTTCTGACAGATTTTTTCATATGTTTTCCGGTAAAGATTACAAAATACTGTGTTCTTCCGGAGGTGCTCAGGAAAGTTGGTTCTGGAAGGGCACGACACCGGATGGTCAGCAGTTTACCGGAGGAGGATATTTTTCAAATATTCTCGCAAACGGCATTTCCATTCGAACTGGTTTTGCGTCCGACAGTAATGTCGATGGTATTATTACGTTCTCTGAACTGAAAAAATACCTGCGGCAGATGCATGGCGCATCCGTTGTACAAACATATCCCGAAGAAGATGACTTTGCATTTCTGTCCTATGATGCTGAGTCGGTTAAAGGAAGGCATACAGGATACCTTGGAGATGTCTTTTTTGAAAATGATCTGTTGTCTCAGCAACAGGAAGAAATTCACTTTTCATATACGGTGTATCAAACTCTTCGGATGGCCTACCAGATCGTTTATCTCAAAGACGGACGCTGGGATTTTGAACACGCTTCACTCGTGTATGACACCGGCGAAATGTTTGGTATTTTTGGAGATGCGGCGGGGTATCTGACGCCTGGTATAAAGGAAAGAACACTCAGGATTGAAGCACTACCGGAAGAAGCTCATGGATATGTTCTGGTACAGATGATTGTGGAAGCACAGGATACCATTGAGGTTGCAGCATCCCATGTGTTTGGAATCGTGTCGTCTGATTGTACAGTAGAGATGGAAGTTAAGGTGGGAAAAGGGTTTGCACCAGAAACAGGGGAAGAGCTTGGTATTATTATTCAGCACAACATACCCGTTCTGCTGACAATTTACGTTGAGGCAGAAAATGGTGTGGTTATCCGAAGACTCTGCAGCAGAATGATGACCAGGCCGGAGCAAATGATACCGGAAGCTTCTTCTGTGTTCTGGGATGGCAGAAACAGCAGTGGAAACTTTGCAGAAAAAGGCAGATATCGTATTCATGTTCAGGCGACAGTGAACGGAATAAACCATGACTGTTATACTGGATATATACAGGTTGAATGACATGGAAAGGAGATCGGCATGTATCAGACGGGGGTATATTTCGGGCGTTTTTGCCCACCGCATCGTGGTCATCTTTATCAGATGATTGAAGCTTCAACTAAGTGCAAAAAACTTATAGTTGTAATTTCTGATAATCGTAAACAGACGGAGGAAATCTGTCAGTCTGCTGGTCTTCCTGTGATTACATATCAGCTTCGTAAACAGTGGATCGCACAACAGGTTCAGGATATGTCGCATATAGAAGTCCGTGTGCTGGATGAAACGGATATCGCGGAATATCCGTTTGGGTGGACGGAGTGGGCTGAAAGAATGCGGGAGGTTGTATCTGAAAAAATCGATGCTTTTTTTGTGGGAGACATGGAGTATGAGCCTCAGCTTCTGGAATACTTTCCGGAAAGCAAAATCGAACTCTTTGATCCAGCACGCAGCCGCTATCCTATTTCAGCTACGGAAATACGGAAGGACATTCTGAATAACTGGCATTATATATTAGGACCTGCCAGACCGTTCTTTGCAAAGAAAATACTGATAGCAGGAACGGAGTCGTGTGGGAAAACAACGCTTACCAAATGTCTTGCAAAGCTGTACAACACCTCCTGGTCTGAGGAAGTTGGCCGGTATTATGCCAATGACTATCTCGGCGGGGATGAAACCATATATACAGATGAAGATTTTAACCGTATGGCATATCTTCAGGCAGAGCAGGACTATCATGCATTGCGTACTGCAAATAAGGTTTGCTTTTTTGATACGGATGCGGTAGTTACAGACTATTACAGTGAACTGTATATGGGACATCGTAATGCTGTTGTGGAGGCGTTTATTAATCCGGACAAATATGATGTACTTCTGTTTCTATCACCGGACGTTGAATGGGTTGATGACGGACAACGGCTCAATGGTGATCAGAAAAAGCGGGAGCTGCTTCATAACCGTTTGATGAATATGTATAAGGAGTTTGGTTTCGAGAATAAGATCCGGATTGTTTATGGTGATTATAATGCACGACTGACCAAGGCAATTGCTATTGTAGATGACCTGTTGAAGCTTCGTGTCTACTGAAGAAGATTTCTCAGGATTTCATACTTTTGTAACACATATAAGTATTGGAAGATCAAAAATGCCTTGACATGACGGAATAGCCGTGATAAACTTCCTTTCGTTTGAAGTAGAGGCTTGCCCGCCCCTCACCTAGTGTGGCTTTGCTGCCGGGTTGCTGGCATTTTTCAGTCATGGATATGTAGCGGCGGGTGAGAACCCGCCGCTTTTTTATCGGCAAGTCAAACCATTATGGGAGGTGCATGGATATCGCAGTCGATCTGATGATCAATGAGGAGATTCGCGACAGAGAAGTCCGTCTCATTGATGAGAACGGTGAGCAGCTGGGCGTTATGCTGACATCAAAAGCGCTGGAACTGGCAGAAGAAAGAGGATATGATCTTGCCAAGATTCAGCCCGGAGCAAAACCTCCGGTTTGTAAGCTGCTTGATTATGATAAGTACCGCTACGAACAGTCGCGGCGCGAGCGCGAAAATCGCAAGAATCAGCGGGTCGTGGACATCAAAGAAGTACAGTTGTCTGCAACAATCGAGGAAAACGATGTTTTAACCAAAGCAAAACAGGCAATTCGTTTTCTCGAAGATGGCGACAAGGTCAAGGTGTCCATTCGTTTCCGTGGCCGCCAGATTACACACAGTGAGATCGGAACACAGGTGATGCAGAACTTTGCAGACCGGTGCAAGGATGTCAGTGTGGTTGAACGTCGTCCTTTAATGGATGGACGTCATATGATCATGGTCCTTGCTCCTAAAGCTGCAAAAGCATCTTTTGCAGAAAAGAAAGCAGCGCGGGAGAGGAATGCTTCAAAAGAAGCACAGGAATAACCATATCGCAGGCGGTAAGCTGCCTGTCAAACGAGGAAGGAGGATCCACCTATATGCCTAAACAGAAAACGCATCGTGGTGCTGCTAAGCGCTTCTCTTTTACCAAGACTGGTATTGTTAAGCATAAGCAGATGAACGCCAATCATCAGGTTCGCCTGAAGACAACCAAACGTACCCGTCATCTGAGAGCTGATGGTATTGTAGACAATAACGAAGAGGCAAAGACGATTCATAAGCTTCTGCCTTACAAATAAGCCCTGAGGCTGGCAAGGAGGAATTAAAGCATGGCACGCATTAAAAGAGCTGTGACCGCTCAGAAGAAAAAGCGGAAAGTGATGAAGCTGGCAAAGGGTTACTGGGGTGCTAAATCCAAGCAGTACAGAGCTGCAACGGAACAGGTTCGCCGTTCCCTTCGTTATGCTTACAAAGGACGTAAGCTTCGCAAGCGCGATTTCCGTCGTCTGTGGATTACCCGTATCAATGCAGCAACCAGACTGAATGGCATGAGTTACTCTACATTCATTAATGGTCTGAAGAAACTGAACATCGATGTGAATCGTAAGATGCTTGCAGATCTTGCAGTGAATGATGCAGAAGGTTTTGCCAAGCTCGTTGAGATGGCTAAGAATGCATAAGTTAAAGCCGGTGCTGTACAGCACCGGCTTTTTCAGAAGGGAGTCGCTTTTGCGGGGTGCACTATTTGATCTTGATGGAACCCTGGTGAATACTCTTTCAGACCTGGCATATGCCATGAACAGATCTCTTCGTATTCACGGACTGGTTCCTTATGAAACCGATGCGTACAGATATATGGTAGGTAACGGAATTGACATTCTAACGCACAGAGCAGTAGGAGAACACAAAGAACTGTTTGATGAGGTAAAGCATACATATGCCAGTTATTACTCTGAACACTGGCATGACAGGTCTGAACCCTATCCGGGAATTATGGAATTGCTGAATTATCTGAAAAAACAGAACATGAAACTGTGCGTGTTCTCAAATAAACCGCATCTGGATACATGCCACGTGATCAGGCATTATTTTGGTGATGATTTATTTGATGAGATTCAGGGGCAAACAGCACGGATACCCATCAAGCCAGACCCTGCGGGTGCGATTGAGCTTGCAGAAAGGCTTGGCGTTTCTCCAGAAGAGATGCTGTATTTTGGAGATTCAGGTGTAGATATGCAATGTGCAAAAAATGCGGGCATGAAAGCAGTCGGTGTGCTGTGGGGTTTCCGTGAACGGCAAGAACTGATGGACAATGGTGCAGATTTGCTGATAGAAAAACCACAGGATATGATTACGCTGCTGTCAGGTAAAGAGTAAATGCGACGAAATATTTCCACGTCGTAACAATTTTGTGTTAAAACATGGACAAATAAGTCACACCCTTATACAATGTTTGTTGAAGAAAGTTCAAAACGACGGGAGTGAAGGATGTTGATACGGAAAGTCAGACAACTCCTGCTGTTTCTGATCATCACTATGCTGTTATGCAATCATGCATGGGCAAAGACGCAAAATGGCAGTCTCTGCTATGGCGATCAGGGTGATGAAGTACTTCAGCTTCAAACGGCATTGAAAAGTCTGGGATACAATATCGGGACAGCGGATGGAACGTATGGTGCATATACAGAAAATGCGGTACGGAAATTCCAGAGAAAGCATGGTTTAAAATCTGATGGAATAGCCGGAGAATCAACATGTGCCTTAATCTATGAGCTGGCAGGACAAAACAGTGGAGCCACAACAAAGGAAACAAACGATGCATCAAAAGACGCAACAGCTAGCAGTAGCAGTTTTTTTGGCGGCGATTATTCGACGATCAGGTCAGACAGCAGTGAAGCAAGAATCAGGCTGTTACAGACGGCTTTGAATGCATTGGGATACTCCTGTGGGATTGCTGATGGTGAATATGGAGATCTGACCAGGTCTGCAGTGATTGCTTTTCAGAAAGCACAGAAAATCCAGGCGGATGGTATTGCAGGAAAAACAACACTGAAAAAACTGGAGAGCGCTCGAAAGAATGGTGTGGTAGCTTCTGCATCTGTTGCTGCAGCAACAAGTGCACAGCAGTCAACAGAACAGAGTATTACCGCGTCTGTAACAACTCTGCGCAAAGGAATGCGAGGGGAAGAAGTTAAGGCACTGCAGAAGGCACTGAAGACACTGGGTTATTACAAGGGAACTCTGGACGGACAATATGGCGATGGGACCGTCAGCGCAGTAAAACAGTTCCAAAAAAGTCAGAAACTGACAGCAGACGGTGTGGCAGGTGCGCTAACACAGGAGATGTTGAAACGTGTTTCAGCCCCTGATGTCCAGGCTTCCGGAAAAACATCCGATACACCGAATGCAACAGCCAGTGTTTCCGTTGGAAAAGTTAAATTGTTGCACTGGTTCAATGAGATTAAACCATCGGTTAAAACGGGTCAGACGATTCTGGTTGTGGATCCGTCTACTGGTATCAGCTGGAATCTGAAGCTGTATTCTCTGGGAAGACATGCAGATTGTGAACCACTCACCCAGGAAGATACTGCAAACATGGTGAAGGCGTTCGGCGGTGTCAATACGTGGAATCAGAAAGCAGTTTATGTCAAATTGCCCAGTGGAACCTGGACACTGGCGTCCACACACGATATGCCGCACATGAGTGGGTCTATCAAAGATAATGGATTCAACGGACATTTGTGTGTGCACTTTCTCAGGGATATGGAAGAGTGCAAGCAGAATGACCCGAATTATGGCGTGGCAAATCAGGAAACCATACGTGCTGCATGGAAACAGATGACCGGGGAGACAATCAACTGAATAACTTACGAGATGATTCGGCGGAAACATGAAAAAACGGATCGATCAGATCGGATTACCAGACTCTCTGTCTTGCGCAGGGAGTCTTTTTGCTATGATCCGATACTCAGGGGCTGGAAGCGAAGATGCAAGGTTTACCCTGCTGCTGGTTTCCGGAAGACAACAGAAAAAAATGCATCATACCTGATGCACAGGGTATGATGCACGCTGGAATAAACACAAACCGAGGTTATGGCAGGTCAAAGGAAAACGAACCACCCAGTTGATCATCAAGGAAGTATTGCACAGAATAGGAACCGGCAGGAAATGCGTTCTGGTAGTTCTCTATGTCACGGAAGAGACTGGTGATTTCAATATGCCAGAGATCATGATTCATGTATTCCGGGGCATATAAGTATCCGCTTACGAGAGAATAACATGCGCCATCAGGTGTAGTTATTGAGACTGCCAGATTGCATTGAATGTTTTCAGAGACATTGTATCGATTTTCTACCTGCAGATAAATCTTCTTGGATGAATCAGAAAGCATGATGCGATTCAATTCAGCAGCCAAAGGTAGAGCATCGGTGTCCTGTGGTGTTTCAGACGCGGGTAAAACAGCAATCCCCATGGAATCGGTTGTAAATTCATGATCCTGTACTTCACCGTTCAATGGAATGCTTATAACGGCAGGCGTTACCGTAAAAAGATCGGGGTCTTCCATTAACTCTTTTGAAATCCAGAAAGCATATTCACGTCCGGGAACAAGGAGCAGGTCCAGGGATGAGTTTCCTGGTTCGCTTTCTTGGACAACATAGTAGGGATTATGAGTATCAATCCAGTAGATATAGCTGATGCCGTCCTGATCTTCTGTATCCAAGCCCCAGGAGAGAAGAACAAGGTTGGCCTCGAGTTGGCATTGGATATCCGAATACCAGAATTCTGAATTTGCAGCCTGTCCGGAATCATCCTGAGAAAAAGCCTGATATATAGTGTAATTGGAAACGGCCAGTCCGCGTCCGTTCCCTTCTCCCAGTGCAGCATATACCAGACCCACAAGATTCCCGTTCTGGTTGTACAGTATGGTTCCTGGAATCAGTGAATCTTCACAGGTGAGGGATAGAAGGCCTGTATCATTGTCTATGAAATTCACGCGCTGAGTATTCCCGGTATGAGTATTCCCCTGACTGTCTATGCCCCAGTATGTACAATTATCAAAATTAAGAGTGTCAGCCAGAATGAGTGGCTCGGAAGAGGCTGGCTGTTCCAGTTCGAACAGAGAAAGGCCTCCATCGCTGACAGTACCTATGTACTGGGCAGGGATGGATTCTTCTTTATTGACTGCAGTCAGTGTTTCAGGATGATCGGGTAAAACAGCGGTCGTAAGAAGCAGGGAATCACTGGAAAAAAGAACAGCAGGACCAATACAGACATCTTCCTGGTATAAAAGGTAAAAGGAAGAAATGGGTGCAGATTCAACAGCACAGGCCGTCAGCTGTATTGCAACAAACAGAAGGACAAATAACAGACACCGTTTGAACATGAGAGCACTCCTTTATTGGTTCATCGTGAATAAACCCCGGTGAGGATTTCTTGTATATAAGCACCCTGGAATGGAAGATCCGGATCCCTGCGTGCAAGTTCTGCAGCCAGTTCATTGTCATAGGGGACAGAGAGAATAGTGAACAGAAACGGATCAGCCTCATGCCCGGCCCAATCAAGCATGAAAGCATGTGCACGAGGCACTCCCATACTATTTCCAACGGAACCGGTATTAATGATATATCCGGAACTCAGTGTCCGGATGAACGGTCGGTGACTGTCAGCAAAGATTACCCCATGGAAAGAACCGTTTTCAGAGTGAAATGTGTCTTCCAGCTCAGCTGACGGACTGTTCACTTTCAGAAGAGGGGTGACCGGTCTTCCATGGAACAGACGAAAGCGGAAGGAACCCAGCGTCAGTTCAAGCTCCCTGGGAAGCTGACTCAGCCATTGCATCCGTTCTTCACCCAACTGATTCCAGTAGTATACATCAGCAGGATACTCTTTGTTACCTATGCCATAGTCCCAGTTTCCACCGATACAGTGGTGACAGTGCGAACGGACCCAGTCGCAGGTTTCTCTGCTTTGCGGACCTTTCCCTACGGCATCACCCAGAAACCAGACGTCATCGGGCGAGAGTCGGGCAATGGTTTTTTCCATAGCCAGGGTAGCGGGAAGATTCCCGTGAAGATCAGCAAGAAAAATCAGACGCATGATGATTCCTCAGGATAAGAGAAGGTCTGTTCTGTACACTGTTCCAAAACCGTGAGGTACTGAGCAGCTTCTGCCTTTGCGTTTTCAAGATTATGTTCCCGGTAGTTTCCGCATTCTCTGGGCAGGGTTCCGGGAATTTTGCCCTCAAACTGAGCTATGAAGCGAAAGGTGTTTTGCAGCAGGTCCAATAAATCCGGCTTCGATACTGTATCCCGCATAATAAGATAAAAACCGGTTCTGCAGCCCATGGGGCCAAAGTAGATAACCTGGTCCTGAAAAGAGGAAGACCGGAGGAAGGTCGCCCCCAGATGTTCCAGAGTATGAAGTCCTGCCTGATCCAGGTATTCTCCCTGATTTGGATACTTCATGCGAAGGTCGTACGTGATGATATCACCGTCCTGACGTGAAACATAGAGGCCCGGACGGAGAATGTCATGATTGATGGTAAAGGAAGCAATTTTCTTAAGCATGGTAATCTCCTTTGGTCAGACAGTCGCACGGGGTTCATGGAAACGTTCGTATACCATATGCATAACATGAAAGTAGCATGGGAACAGAAAGCAATCTGCGAGCACCCATGCAGCCGGGTTGGCAAGACATGCACCGTTGAAAGCAAGCGATGGCACGAGAAGCAGAGCAACAAGCATCCGGGCGATCATTTCAAAAACCCCGGCAAGCATTGCTATTCTTGTGAAGCCCATGCCCTGAATGGTCAGACGAAGTATATTGACAAAAAGCAAGGGGATATAGAACAATCCGTTCAAGCGGAGATAATGGCAGGCGAGTTTCATGACTTCCGGGTCTTTTTGTGGATTGACAAACAGGCTTAAAAGACGGGAATCCAGAAGAAAGATGGCAGCAAGTGCCAGAAGGCAGTAGATAATGCCAATCAGAGAAGCACACTTGACCCCCTGGGATATCCGGTTCAGCTTGCGAGCGCCCATGTTCTGACCGGCGTAGGTGGCCATGGTTGTTGCCAGAGCATCGAAAATGCAGCAGAAAAAGACACTGATCTTACTGCCGGCAGCAACCGCAGCTACGGGTATAACACCAAGACTGTTGACAGACCACTGAACCATGACCGATCCGACGGCAGTGATTGCATATTGCAGGCCCATGGGAAGCCCGATTCCAGCCAGAGAACAGACCAATGGCATTCGGAGAATACGATCCTGAGCAGACAGGTGAAGAATGGGGAACCGCTTTTTCATGATTACAACGCAGCCGATGCCGGATACTATCTGAGACAGAACCGTAGCAACGGCTGCCCCTGCAACCCCCATTCTTGCATACAGGATCAGGACAAGGTCCAGTACGATATTGACGAGAGAGGCAAGCACCAGAAAGATGACAGGAGTTTTACTGTCACCAAGTGCACGCAGGATTCCACTGGACAGGTTATACAGAATAGTTGCCGGAATACCCAAAAAAACGATTCGGATATAAGCAACGGACTGAGGCAGAATCTGCGGCGGGGTGTCCATCAGACGGAGCATGGTAGGACAGAATAATGCGGAGAAAATGGCCATGAGCACGCTGATAAAACCAGCCAGATAGACAGAGTTTGCGACGGTTTGCCGCAGAAGCTTATAATCACCGGCACCGAAAGCCTGAGCTACCGGAATGGAAAACCCGGCGCAGAATCCCTGACAGAAACCAAGAACAAGAAAGTTAATGGAGCCTGTGTCTCCTACTGCAGCGAGACTTTCACTCCCGAGATAGCGGCCAACAATGGCAGTATCAACAAAACTGTACAGTTGCTGGAACAGAAAGCCAAAAAGCAGTGGTGTAGTAAAACCAAGGATCAGCTTCATAGGGGAACCGGAAGTCAGTTCTTTAACGCGGGTATGATTCATTGCTTGCCTCGATATACTTTGAAGAGATTATGGCATTGCTGCCATGGCTGTGATTTATAGCACATCAGGCAATGAGGCGCAAGCGAGAAAAACTGGTTGTAATCACATCCAATTACAGCAAATGATCTGAATAAAAGACCCCTGCACTGTGGCAGGGGTCCGTTATCAGACAGATGTATCAGAAGAAGAAGTTTCGCTATGCCGCCTGTGGCGTGTGACAGCATCTTCATTGTCTTCCGGAAGCGGATCTTCTGAAGATGTTACAGGAGGCTCGGAATCCATGTCCTCATCGAAATGACCTGGCTGGTTATAGTCCCTTGTTCCACCGCGCTCCAGTGTATCAAGAGCAACTTCAGACTTGGCCTTGATCGAAGCTCTGCGGAGAAGAGCAACGATGACAAGCAACAGGAATACTGCAAAGATTGCAGCAAAGACATAGATTGCATATTTGAGAATCTGATCGATCAGGTTCAGGTTCTCAGGCAGATCTGCCTCAGTCGGCAGCTCGTCCAATACTGGAACCGGTGGTGTGACAATCGGTGCTTCCGTTGGGACCGGTGTGGGTTCCGTGAAGCCGATATAAATGATATTACTGTCGAAACTGACGGAGTCACCCAACTGGTTACGGCATTGTGCTACGAACTGATATTGTCCGGCCATGGAAACATCCACATCACGGGTAAACTCCCTTGTTTCTCCTGCAAGGATGCTTGGGAATGTATAGAGAGTTACACCGGAAGCAGAAACGACAACATTACTGACATCCAGACTGGAATTATTGGAGACATACACCTTGAAGCGGACTGTTCCAGGCAGCTGATAAACGACTTCCCGGTCAGACTCGGCACGCACGTCGAGGTGGACAACCTGATCTGCGGTAACGGCGGTTATGGTAATTCTGTCAGAAGTTGTTTCGATATCAGGCCCGCCATCTTCGGTTGCGGTAACGGTAAACTGGTAATCCGTGGTTTCGACAATCTCGATTTCCTTCTCGAGAATGATAGAGTGTCCAGCCGGAGCTGTTTCTCCACTGAACAGTTCACCAAGTGTGGGATCTGTTACGCGGATGTTGATATAGTCCTTTTTTCCACTGTTGCCGAGCCGGAGAGTGAACTTTACCTTATCGCCAGGCAGACCACCTTTTTTGTCAGTAGTCAGGTTGGCTTTCAGATTGATTTCACCGTACTTGATTTCAGCAGGTTCCTTGGAAATGGTCTGCGTCTGTCCGTTTGCGGTGTAAGCGATTGTGGCCTGGCTTGTCAGGTCCTGCGTTCCCATGGTAACCTTGAAAGTGTAGGAAGCTTTTTCTCCCGCAGGAACCCTGTCTATGACTCCTTCTTTGGTGGCTATGGATTTGTTTTCGGTAATTACGACATTTGTGACATCAACCGTTCCGGTATTCAGAACATCGTAGGTAATATTGACGTCATGACCTTTGCCAGCGGTCGTGGGCGAAATTGTACGGTTGACTTCAACGGAAGCGACCCCTCCGGTGTAGCTGATTTCTTTGGAGAAGTTTCGAGAACGCTGTACAGCTTCGCCTGCTTCATTCAGCAGAGAATAACGGATCCGGAATGAAATCTTTCCGGCTTCCAGCATGCTCTGGGTCACCTGCAGAGGACCACTCCAGGACTTGGAAGCGCCTGCTTCAAGAACAGGTTCACCGAATTCCTCAACCTGATCTCCGTTGCTGTAATAAAGTGTGACAGGCCCGGGAAGGGCGGTGTCTCCGGCATTGGAAATCCGGATTGAAACGGTGATTTCTTCAGGTTCTGTAAAGTTGCTATTGCTCAGCTGCATGGCAACTTTTAGAGGATTTGATTCCTCAGCCTGTGCAAAAGAGAAGACAGCCAGAATCAGACAAAAGAGGGCTATCAGAACAGGCAACAGTTTAGTTTTCATATTCTTCCGGGCAGATAGCCCGACCTCCTTCCCCTTCCCAGATCAAGGGAAGGACAAGATGAAATTTATACAGCATATTGTACATGGAATAAGGAACTCTTGTCAAGTTTAGAGCGACTCAGAAGACAGTAATATCATAGTCTCTTCATGCTGATCCGAAAAAGAAGTCAGGAAATTTGGGACGTTTTGTGATCTGGACCAATGAACAGCCAACTGTTTCAATCAGGTTGAAGACGGTGATGGATATGAATTCCTGCAGTCTAAAAAAGAATACCGAATAACGGCATTCCTTTTAGTCTACAGGATTCAGGAGCCAAGATAAGCTTTCCGTACAGAATCGTTATGTAACAGATCTTCGGCATTGCCCGTCATGGAAATCATGCCTGTTTCGAGAACGTAAGCACGGTCCGCAACAGACAGGGCCATCTGGGCGTTTTGTTCTACGAGAAGAATGGTAACGCCACTGGCGTGCAGTTCCGTAATGATATCAAAAATCTGTTCCACAAGAATAGGCGCGAGCCCCATGGAGGGCTCATCAAGCATGAGAAGGCGAGGCTTTGACATCAGTGCACGGGCCATGGCCAGCATCTGCTGTTCACCGCCGGAAAGAGTACCGGCGATCTGCTTCTCACGCTCTTTGAGGCGAGGAAAACGCTGGAACATTTCGTCCAGAGAGCTCCCGATTTCATTGGTGTTTCGGGTATATCCTCCCATTTCCAGGTTTTCACGGACTGTCATCTGCTGAAAAATACGGCGGCCTTCAGGACACAGAGAGAGACCTGCCGGTACGATCCGGGAAGCCCCTAGCCCTTGAATATTATGTCCATCAAACATAATGCTTCCGCTTCTGGGCTTCAGAAGGCCTGCAATGGTATTCAGGGTTGTGGATTTCCCTGCTCCGTTGGCACCGATCAGAGTGACGATTTCATCCGGATAGACCTCAAGAGAGATTCCCTTAATTGCATGAATGGCACCGTAGTATACATGGACATCGTTTACTGCAAGCATGGGCGACGGTTCAGCCATGTTATCCTTCCTTTCGCTTACCAAGGTACGCCTCAATGACAACAGGGTTTGCCTGTATATCATCAGCTGTTCCCTTGGCAATCACCTTACCAAAGTTCAGGACGCAGATGCCTTCACAGACACCCATGACCAGACTCATGTCGTGTTCAATGAGCAGAACTGCAATATGGAACTGATCCCGTATTTTCGCAATATTCTCCATCAGCTCTTCTGTTTCGTGCGGATTCATACCAGCTGCCGGTTCATCGAGCAGCAGAAGGCATGGGTTTGTAGCGAGTGCCCGGACAATTTCCAGACGGCGCTGGGCACCGTAGGGCAGGCTTCCGGCCCGTACATCAGCGAGATCCTGCATATCAAAAATAGAGAGAAGCTCCAGAGCCTGCCGGTGTTGTCTGGCTTCCTGTTTCCAATATCTCGGAAGGCGAAGAATCCCGGTCAGCATATCATACTTGATCTGATTGTGAAGACCAATCCGCACGTTTTCTTCTACGGTCATCTGATTGAACAGACGAATATTCTGGAAGGTCCGGGCAATGCCCAGATGTGCAGCCTGAACAATGTTCAGACCTTTTGTATCATGTCCGTTGATCAGAATGGTACCCTGGGTTGGTTCATACACTTTGGTTAACAGATTAAAGACTGTTGTCTTGCCTGCACCGTTAGGTCCGATGAGTCCTGCAATCTCAGTTCTGCCAATAATGAGGTTAAAGTCATCAACGGCCTTAAGACCACCGAACTCGATACCAAGATGCCGGGTTTCCAGAACAGGCTGCACATTCAGATCCCGTTCAGGCACAATGGACTGAGAAGGATAGGGGACCATTTTTGTACCGGCACGGCGTTTTATGGGTTCGCTCATGAGAGTTCCTCCTTCCGGTTTCCCTTAAACCTGATCAAGAAGGAACGAATCCAGTTTTTGATCAGCGAGTTATTGGTAACCAGCATGACAACAATCAGGACTATGGCATAGACCAGCATGCGGTAGCTTTGGAGAAAACGCAGCTTTTCCGGCAGAATGGTGAGTGCAGTTGCAGACAGAATGGCGCCAAGAGTGTTTCCGATACCGCCAAGAACGACAAAAACCAGAACATTGATGGATTCATTGAAACTGAATTTGGTGGGAACAAGGGTTGCCATATTCAGTCCGTACAAGGCGCCGGCCATACCGGCGAGTACTGCGGCTGTTACGAAAGCCATCATTTTATACTTGGTAACAGGAACACCCATGGATTCTGCGGCAATGCGATTATCACGGACAGCCATGATGGCACGCCCTGCTCTCGAGTTTACCAGGTTGAGGATAATGACCAGTGAAAACAGAATCAGCAGAAAGCCTGCAGTAAAGGTAGAAATAATCTTTACGGAAACAGCACCGTTGGGACCATTCAGCAAGCGGATTCCTTCGATTTCATTATTGATAAAGCCCCAGTTCAGATGCCTGCCATCTACAGAGATATAAATGCAGTTGAGTACGTTTTTGATAATCTCACCAAAGGCAAGAGTAACGATGGCAAGATAGTCACCTCTGAGCCTCAGGACCGGAATTCCTATGATAACACCCATAATTCCGGCTGCCAGCCCGCCGGCAATGATGGCAATGAGAAGACGAAGGGATTCGTTTTCAAACTGAAAGCCGTTCAGCAGCCAGCCGGAGATCACGATACCGGTGAACGCCCCGATCGACATGAAGCCTGCATGCCCAAGACAGAGCTCGCCGGAAATACCTACGACCAGATTCAGGGAAATGGCCATGACGATCCAGCAACAGATAGGAATCAGCTGGCCTTTGAGCGAACGGGAGATCATCTTGTGACCGACCATATAGGAGAGGACCAGATATGCAACAATAACCAGTGCGAAGGTAACAGTATTATAAATGAGCTTATTTCGTTTGGATTTCATAATGTCACCTCACACTTTTTCGCGCATGGGTTTGCCCAGCAGACCTGTCGGGCGCACCAGAAGCACGATGATCAGAACAGCAAAGACAATAGCATCACCAAGCTCAGTGGAGATATAAGCCTTGCCGAGAATTTCGATGATACCCAGCAGAATTCCGCCCAGCATGGCGCCCGGGATGGATCCAATGCCGCCGAAAACAGCTGCAGTGAAGGCTTTGATGCCAGGCATGGAACCGGTTGTGGGCATGAGCATGGGATACGAGGAACAGAGAAGAAGCCCGGCAATTGCGGCAAGACAGGAACCGATGGCGAAAGTCAGGGAAATGGTGGTGTTTACATGAATACCCATCAGTTCAGCAGCGCCGCGGTCTTCCGAGACACAGCGCATGGCCTTGCCAAGCTTGGTTTTTGAGGTAAAAAGGGTAAGGCTTACCATGATGATCATGTTGGCAACAATGGTAACAATGGTTGCACCACGGATGGAAAGCTGACCTGAAAACAGACTGATGGAATCCAGCCCGATCAGACTGGGGAAAACCTTGGGGTTTGCACCCCAGATCAGCAGGGCGAGATTCTGAAGCAGGTAGCTCATACCAATGGCGGTGATCAGCACAGCAAGCGATGTGGCCTGACGCAATGGCTTATACGCGAGCTTTTCAATAGTAATACCAAGGAGTGTGCATACAATCATTGCAACAAGCAGGGCCAGCAGCGGGGGAAATCCCCAGTACTGTGCCGCGCAGAAAGCAATATATGCGCCGACCATAATGATGTCGCCATGTGCAAAGTTGAGCATTTTGGCAATGCCGTAAACCATGGTGTAGCCCAGCGCGATAATGGCATAGATACTGCCAAGGCTGATACCATTGACCAGGTTTGACAAGAAGATCATGAATTCTTCAGCCCCTCCCAAGAAAAATCAGATGGAACCGTACTTTGATAAAACCAGATGCTTTCCGGATGCAAGACCGTATCTGGCATGCACGGCATACCATGCATATGAACACAAATCCGGCTTTCTGTTTCTGCGCTTATGTTCGGTGAGATCTGGCAGGATCGTACCTGGTACCTGATATAGGAGTATCAGACACCGGAGCAGCAGGAAAATTTCCGGATGGACAGATATGAAGGTATTTAATAAAAAGACCGAGTGCTTAGCCGAATCCAGCTTTATCTGAGCATTCTCATGCATATGCACCTTGACCGATTTTATTACATAACAGATCTGCAGTCAATGAAATGCTGGGATTCAGTCCTGGCTTCAGGCCTGTGAAACAGCGAGCGTCGTGGACCTGAGAACAAGAGAATAAAAAGGAAGAGCCCGGCTCCCCCATATATGGAACCGGACTCCATGATTTTTCGTGTGCTCAGCTGTCCAGACCGACATACACGCCATCTTTGATAATCATGGCAGTAGGCACTTTTTCCACTTCACCGTTGGCAGACCAGGTCATGACACCAGTCAGACCGGTGACCTGGATCTGCTGCATTGCTGCAATCAGAGCATCGCAGATTTCTTCGGGAGCAGAGTCACTGGTGACACCGGCTACCTTGGCAGCTTCGACCAGTGTGTAGACACAGTCATAAGCGTCTGCAGCAAACTGGTTCGGAGTCTCGCCGTAGAGTTCGTTGTACTTGGTCACGAAATTGACGGTCAGTTCGTCCTTGGCGTCTGCGACGAACGGGGTCAGCAGCATGACGCCCTCAGCCAGAGAGGTGTCGAAACCTTCCAGAGTCAGGATGCCATCCATGCCGTCCACACCGAAGAAGGTGGGTTTGTATCCGATCGCGTTGGCAGCAATCAGAATCTGGGAAGCCGGTGTGTAGTAGATCGGCAGGAACACCAGATCAGCGCCATTGTTCTGAGCATCCGCAACCTGAACAGAGAAGTCAGTGGTTTCATCTGTGAAGGTTGTTGTGGATACGATTTCCATTCCCAGCTCGTCTGCCCGGGCCTTGAAGGTCTGGTAGATACCGGTGGAATAGGCATCAGCATTGTTATAGATGATGGCGATCTTGGTTCCCAGATTACGCTCATGAATAACTGCTGCGGAAGCTGCACCCTGGTTGGGGTCTGTGAAGCAGAGCTGGTACATATTGTCCTTGCCTGCAGTGACATCTGTAGAGCTTGCAGAAGGCGTAAGCATGAATACGCGGTCTACATATGCCTGCTGGGAAACGGCAATACAGGGGGCTGTGGTTGTGCAGCCGACGATCATCTGAGCACCGTTATCCAGAATGTCGTTATAGGCATTGATGGATTTCTCGGCATCATGTGCGTCATCACCATTGATCAGTTCAACGGTAAAGCCATTGTCTGCAGCAGTCAGTTCTTCTGCAGCGAGAAGTGCTCCACGATAGGTTGCCAGACCATATACTGCAGCGGCACCGGTCTGAGGACCAATATGACCAATCTTGAGTGTGACATCCTCGGCACTGGCGAAAGCCAGAACGCTGGTGCACAGCACTACGGAAAGAACCAATGCAAGTAGTTT
>ONWQ01000042.1 GCA_900321565.1 uncultured Eubacteriales bacterium | reverse complement strand
CGGTTCTGGACATAGGATTCCGTCATACGCATGGTTTCCTTGACAAAGATCTTCGGAAGATTATCGAACGGGCCAGCTGCGTAGAACCTGCCCTTGCCAATCCGGGCCAGCTGGGAAAGCACGGGTGTATTCACACCGTCCCCCACGCCGACGGACGTCAGGGTGATCCCTTTCTCTGCCATCTCCATGACCAGGCTTTCAAACCCGGTGTCTCCGGCCTCGCCATCGGTAAGGAAGATCACATGCTTCTGCTTCGCGTTCACCGATTCCAGAGCGGCAAGTGCCATCTGCAGTGGTGTGAAGAATGCAGTTCCGCCACCGGCACGGATCGTGGAAACTTCCTCCTGCATGGCAGCGATGTCCGTCACCTGCTGCAGGGGAACCACCCATTTTCCGGCGTCGTCAAAGGCAATGACACCGGCATAGTCTTTTTCCGAAAGCACTTCCAGGGCGCGGCAGGCCGCTTCCCGGGCCATCTGAATCCTGGTAAAACCATACATGCCGTCCAGCATGGAGCCGGACTTGTCAATCACCAGAACCAGGGCTGCATTTGGCATGTTCATCCGGTTGCGCACCTGGATATCCACAGGCAGCATGCTCTCCAGGAGTGTTCCGCGGTATCCGCCAAGCGCATAACTGCTGTCCCCGCCCAGCACGCACAGTCCTCGGCCAAGCTCGCGTACGCACCCTTCCAGAGCGCGCTCCTGCGCTTCATTGATACTGTCATGATCCACATTGTCCAGTACCACGGCCTGATACCCCTGATAGTCCTGCATACTTTCCGGCATCTGCGCGGGAAGGACCCGGCGGACATGCACGCCTGAAGCCTCAAGCATCTGTGAAAATGCGCCCTGTGCACTGGTATTTTCCACAACCAGGACTGTCGGGCGGCCCGTAACCCGGACCACCGTACCCCCGGCATCATTCCGGCGGACCTCATCCCCGGCCATGATTACCCGGGCTTCCACTGCAATCACGCCTGTTGTGGCTGCCTCGAGTTCAAACACATAGGTGCTGCTTCCACGGCTGAGACTGATCTCGCGTACGGCAGCCTGTTCGCCGCCCAGGCTCAGTACCAGGCTCGCCTTACCGGAGGATGTGGCATCCAGCTGGACCTCCACAGTGAACCGGTTGCCTTCGTATACATCCGCAGGTGCCGTCACCCGGCTGACCTGGGCATCCCGTCGGTCGGACTGCGGCAGAAGACATACATTCACCGGGAGTGTGCGCTGTGTCGCGTCCAGGCTCACCAGCCCGTCCGAGATCACCGCGATCCCGCCGCTGGTACCTTCAGGCGTCAGCGCTTCAGCCAGACGGATCGCACCAGCCAGATCACTGCCGGAACGGTCAAAGCCGGCAGGAACACCCTGCACGTCCGCATCCGAGTGCATGTCCCGGAGCACCTGTGCTTCACGTCCGAACCCGATCACGCCGACCGACCGGTCGTCATCGGCGGCTTCCAGCGCCTGCCTTGCCATATCCATCACGGACTCTTCGTTCACGGAATCGGACAGGTCCAGCAGAAGCCAGCCCGTGTGCTCCGTCGTACCGGTCCGGACCCGCAGTCCGGACATCGCAAGCACGCACAGAAGAACCATCAGCAGGTGCAGCCAGAAAGAGAGTTTTCCCTTCCGGCTGCGCACAGGATGCCGGGCACGGATCAGAAAGGCAGCCAGTACGGCCGCAGGAAACAGAAGCAGCCATACCGGGGCTGTCAGATCAAGCGACACGCCGGCTCACCTCCCATTCCACAAACAGACAGATAAGGACCAGTAACAGGGCCCATGGCTGCATATCCTTCGAGCTGCGGCGGGTATGCCCGGATTCTTCCGTCTCCCGGGATGCAGGCACCGTCATGGTGTCTGATTCACTCTCCGCAACCGCCACTGCAAGACTCATATCCTGGTTTTGCTTGTCCGATTCAACATGCACACGGTACAGCCCGGGAAGCCCTGTATCATATACAGTCCCGCTTTCCACCCGGCAGGCATGCCCGTCGGGACCGGTCACTGTCAGATTCGCATCCGCGGCACGTACCGGCAGTGTTACCGGTTCACCGCATACACTCTGCATGCCTTCCGCACCGCGCGGCGGCAGCAGACGGTCCAGGATCCAGCGGACCAGCAGCGGAAAATCTACTTTCACAGGCAGGTTTGTATCCGTAAGCGCAAACCCGAACACAGCGCCCTCATCACCCAGCGCAAGCACGGTATCCTCACCCATGCTCAGTACGGCCTCGCCGCCGCTGAGCGGTCTGAGACTGCGCACAGCCAGCTCCTGAAGCGTGATGTTCTCCCCCAGTAAGTTCCCGGGCATGGAAACCGTGCCCGATGCCTGTTTTTCTTCGCCCAGGCGAATGGTCGTCTCTGCATCCGGGTATACAAACCGCAGTGGTGCATCCAGTACCAGCAGGTCTGCATCCGGTGCCGTTTCTACATTCTCTGCAGTCACGACATCCGCATCCTCGCGCAGTTTCAGGGCTGCCCGGAGGAAACGGCTCTGGGTCCCTGCCAGTACAATCCTGTAGCGGCTTTCGGCCGGGCCCATACCATAGCGTATGTTGTCTGCCGCAAGCGCATCACTGTCCAGCAGTTCTGCGCGGTAAACGGGCGCTTCCGGCGCAGGGATGGTCAGGCTGGTACTCTGTCCGGCGTCCAGAGTAAGACTCCGGGCGTCCAGAAGTGTATCCCCTGCATAAAGCGCAAGCCGCCGGGTACCGGTCAGACCATAGCTCTGCACACGCACAAACAGTTCACCCTGTTCCCATTGCACTGCCTGCACGGCTGCATTCGCAGCTTTCTCCGGTGCACGGATGCTGACACTTTCATCCGAAAGAAGCGCATCCGTAAACACTACGATCCTGCCTGCATCCCCTGCAACAGCATGCGCAAGAGAGAGTGCTGCGTTCATGTCTGACTGTGTATACCCGCAGGTCATGCTCTCCAGCGCATGCTGGACCTCCGCAGTGTCCATGGAACGTCCAAGACTGGTTTCCGGAACTGCGCCTGCACGGATCAGCACATAGGAATCCCCGCGTCCGCCTTCCCGGACCAGACCGGAAGCCTCAGCAAGCGCAGCATTGAACCGGCTGCCGCTACCGGACACAGCCTGCATAGAAGCCGAAGCATCCATGACAAACACCCAGTCCGTACCGGATACTCCGGGAAGTACCGGATGCATCAGTGTCAGGACCAGCAGAGAAGCCAGAAGCAGCTGAAGCGGAAGCAGCAGATTTTTCCGAAGACGCTGGAACGGATGGGATACATCCATATCCTGTACTGTCCGTTCCCAGAGATAGGTACTCGGAACCTCACGGGGAACATACCTGCGTTTGAGCAGGTACAGAAACACGATCACCGGCAGGCTGAGAAACCCCCATGCCATGCCGGGATTGAGAAACTCCATGCATTACCCTCCCTATACACCGGAAATGACCTGTGCGCGCTGCAGGTGCGGAAGCAGACTTTTTTCCAGGTTCTCCTCCCCCAGCAGAGGCACATATCGCACACCGCGTTTCATACACGCTTCCCGGGTCTGTGCCAGAAAATGGTCCCGGGCTTTCCGGTATTGCCGGAGCACGTCCTCCTGAACAACCAGTGGCGTACGCTCCTGTTTCTCTGCATCCCTCAGTTCAAGTGCACCTTCCAGCTCCGGTGTCATTTCCTCACGGCTCAGGATCTGTACCAGCACCACGGACTGACGGTGCGCCCGGAGGAAATCCAGGCATTCCGGTACAGTCTGATCGCCATACCCGTCCGTCAGCAGCAGGCAGAGCCCACGCTGATGCATCGGGCAGGCGCGCAGTCCGGTCAGAAGCTCCCCCGTGCCATCCATCACACCGGCATTGAGAAAAGCGGCCAGGACCGGCGCATCCCTGCGTGCCGTCATGGTGCGCGAACACTCGGTTCTGTCACTCAGCCAGGCTGCCTGAAGCCGGTCACCGCCACTGAGTGCCAGATATCCCAGTGCCATAGCCGCATCCTTCAGCAGCTCTGCCTTGGCCTGCATGGACCGGCTGCCGTCCAGGAGCAGCATGACCCTGGAATCCTGGTCATCCATAAACTGCTTGAGATACAACCGCCCGGTCCTGGCAAATACTGTCCAGTCCAGCCGTCGCAGGTCGTCCCCGGGCGTATACTCCCGGTAGTCCGAAAACTCCGAACTGACGCCCGGGTCCCTGGACTTGCGCTGGCCGCCGGCTCCGCCCTGCACCCGGCCTTCCAGGTTCAGAGAGAGCCCGTCCAGCCGATGAAGAAAGTTTTCACTGAGCATGCGATCACCCCGGTATGGTTTTCAGCAGTTCCTGGAGAATCTCATCTGTGGTCCTGCCCTCGGAAATGCCTTCAAAATTCAGGGCAATCCTGTGCCGCAGCGTTTCCGGTGCCAGGGCTTTCAGGTCCTCAAAGCTGACATTGTACCTGCCCTGCGCCAGAGCACGTACCCGTGCAACGGAGAGCAGTGCCTGGGCACCGCGCGGGCTTGCGCCAAAGCGCAGATACCTGCGTACAGTCTCCGGTGCGTCCGGCAGTTCCGGATGTGTGGCCAGAATCAGCTTCAGCGCACACTCCTTGACGCTCTGCGCAACCGGCACCTCCATGGCAATGGCACGCATCCGCAGAATGTCCTCCTTACCAGCCACACACTGCGCCTGCATGCCGTTCCCGGACAGAGTCAGGTTCATGATCCCGTCCAGTTCCTGCAATGTGGGGAACGGCACAAGGACTTTCATGAGAAAACGGTCCAGCTGAGCTTCCGGCAACGGATAGGTACCTTCCTGTTCCACCGGGTTCTGGGTCGCGAGCACAAAGTAGGGTTCCGGCAGCGGCCGGGTTTTCCCGCCGGCAGTCACGGCATGCTCCTGCATGGCTTCCAGCAGTGCACTCTGTGTCTTGGGTGTTGCGCGGTTGATCTCATCCGCCAGAATAATGGAGGCAAACAGCGGGCCTTCCTGAAACCGGAAACTGTTCTCCTCTCCGTTGCGCACCAGAATATTGGTGCCTGTGATGTCTGAAGGCATCAGGTCCGGAGTAAACTGGATCCGGGAAAACGGCAGGTCCAGCACCCGTGCCAGGGTCCTGACCAGATGCGTTTTTCCCAGCCCGGGCACACCTTCCAGAAGAAGGTTGCCACCGGCGATCACGCACTCCAGCAGGTGATCGACCACGGCCTCCTGTCCGATCATATCCCTGCCGATTTCCTCGCGGATCTTTGCATAGTCTTTCTGAAACTGTTCAATCTCTTCCCGGGTATGTGCCATTATTCTTCCTCCAATATTGCCTGAAAATAGGTATTGACGATCCGGGTTTCCTCTGCACTCAGGTCCCGGCTGTCTGCAGCGGCTGCAGCAGCCTCCCTGTACTCCCTGGCGTACTGTCCCACGGGAACCATGCCTGAAACCGCCCCGTTCTCCGGACCGGTCTGAAACTGAGTGTCCTCACCCTCGCCGTTCATACCGGAAACCGCTGTATCACGTACTGCGATATCCAGACGTTCCGGATCATAGATACGTTCATAGTCTTCCTCATGGTAATGCGGCGGGCGTGATCCTGAACCCGCATTGCCCTTGCCGCCACTCCCGGCCTGTTCCTCATTGGTCGTACCTGTCCCGGCACCACTGCCGGCCTGCATGCCACTCCCGGAGGCATTCCCGCTGCCACCGGCATTCGCAGCATTCCCGGAGCTGCCCATGCCATTATTCGCGGCAGGCGTACCCTGACCGGTCAGCTGAGACCGGACCTGAGCTGTTGCCTGCATGGCAGCCGCCGCAGTGGGCGCACTCGCCTGAGAGGCTTCCTGGAGTGCCTGTGCGGCCTGTGCAGCATCGCCACCCTGCACGGCTGTGGCGGCATTGGATAAAGCGGATGCCATCATGGAAGACAGCTCCGTCCCCGCTGCAGCCAGTTTTTCCATTTCCTCCGGCGTAAGTCCCGCCAGAGCCTGGGCTGCCGCTTCCATGTCCCCCTGACTCAATGCTTCCGCGAGTGCGGAGAGCCCGGGCGTGTCAGCGGATGCAGCCTCTGCCAGTTTTTCTCCCAGGGTCCTGCTTTGCAGTTTTTCCAGTCGCTCCTCACTGCGCCCAAGCGCAAGCAGTGCATCCGTCAGGTCTGTGGAAGCCGTAAGGTCCCGCTGAAGTTCTTTCACGATCCGCCGCGTTTCCGCGCTCTCCGGGGTTTCTGCCGCGGACTGCTTTTCCTCTGCAGCGAGCGGT
>ONWQ01000420.1 GCA_900321565.1 uncultured Eubacteriales bacterium | reverse complement strand
CTGCGTTATTCATGCGTGTCTCATCCTTTCCGGTGAATGAAGTCTGTGCGCTCGCAGATCTCCGCGTAGGTCTTTTCGAGCTGATACCGGTCGCCCAGCAGGTCCTTCAGGATGTCTGCCATGAAATACGAAAGCTCTGCATGGTGGTCCGTGACATAGCAGGCGCCGTTGTGCACACTGACCGTGTAGTTGAAGAGATACCGGCCGAACCATTCCACGGAGAGCATGAGCTCGCCGCCCCGGTGAATGGTCTCCACATACATCTGGCGCATGGTATCGTCGATCATGCAGCCGATGGAGCCCCTTGCGAACTGCAGTCTCCTGCCGTCCGGCAGAAGCATGACGGCGGAGAGCCCGTCATCACTGGTTTCATACTCAGCACCGACCATCCGGGCCAGGAACGCGGCGGGGACCATGAGGTACTCGCCCCGGACCTTATGGCCGCCGTTCAGGCCATGGTACTTGATCTTCTGCCACATGCAGGGTGCCTGAGGCAGGGATACGATCTCCCCGTTCAGCAGGGCTTTCGCACAGCCCGGGACAAGGGCGGCCTGGAAATCGTCGCGCTTCCGTGGGAGCCGGGTTTCGGAATACTCCACGCTGCCGTCCGGTTTCCTGCGCAGGCCGGAGAAGAAGTAGTCCCAGTACAGGAAGGCTTCATCCAGTTTCTGGCCATGGTCCCGGTTGCGGATGTCATGGAAGACCATATCGGCCTTTTCGCCCTTATAAAAGGCCAGGTTATCCTCCCCGACAATGGAGATCTGCGGGACCGGGTCGCATGCGTTGATCTTCTGCCAGTAGTACCGGTTCATCTTAAACTTATAGGATTCGCCTTCATAGTCGCCGCCGAAGTCGTTGTGCTCCGGGCGTGCCTGCCAGACGGGCACGGGACCTGCGACGTTCCGGATCTCCCCGTTTTCGTCAAACAGGGCATTGGGCCAGGTCGCAGCACCGGCACCGGCTGCGCCGGCGAGCATATTGCCATAATACCGGCTGAACTGGGCGGTCATGAGGTTGCCCATGGACATGCCCTGCATGTAGATGCGCTCCTCATCGATATTGTACTTTTCGCACATGTGCCGGATCAGGGCCAGGATCAGGTTCATATCATAATTGCGGGTATAGTCCTCCGGCGGGCGCGGCACGACCACACCGTCGAGCACGGTCGGGCCGCCGGACTCAAAGATGCCCTCAATGGTCCAGAAGCGCATTTCAGAGGCTGTGGGGAAGGCGCAGATCAGGCCTTCCCGGTCCGCGACCAGCGGCCAGGAGTTATAGCAGCACTGGCCCCAGCCGGTCATGAGCCCGCCGTGCAGGCTGATGACCAGCGGGACCTTGCGGGACGCGTCATAGCTTTCCGGGACATACTCGTACCAGGTGTCCGTCCTGCCCTCGCCGACCAGGTCCTCATGGAATTCCTGCAGGCGTTCCGGGTATGGCAGGGAATTGTTCCCGTTCTCATTGACTGTGATATCCGAGTGGTACAGTTCTTCTGGAAGATAATGTCTGTTGTCATCGTCCGGGCGGCCCGGGCGGATCACCGGCTGATTGTTCATACGGATGCGTCCTTTCCTGTCATACTGTGTTTCTGAAAGATGTCTTTTTACGAAGGAAACGCTGATAAACTATCAGCGTTTCCCTGCAATTGATGTATAAACTTTCCGGGACTTACTCGCCCTTGGCGGCCAGCCAGGCATCCAGCTGAGCCTGCTTTGCGGCGATGATGTCGTCGATGCCGGCGGCATGCAGTGCGTCATTGAAGATGGGCAGGTATTCGTCGATGTCGACTTCGCCGTACATGAGCGGTACATAGTACTGGGCGATGACATTGGCGCAGGCCGTGATCTGGTTGGTGACCTCGGAGGAGTCGAACACAAAGCCCAGGGCCAGGGAAGGCTGTGCTTCCTTGTTCAGCTGTTCAATGCGCTCGGCCAGGTCCTTCATCTGATAGTTCTGGGTGGGGATGATCAGGGAGTTCGGCAGGGTGCCGCCGCCCATGGTGTACCAGCCGACCGTGGTCTGGGTCAGGCCTTCGGGCAGAGCGACCTG
>ONWQ01000368.1 GCA_900321565.1 uncultured Eubacteriales bacterium | reverse complement strand
CCATTCGTTCTCGAATTCAGAAGGAGAAAATACTTCGTGTGGTAGACTTTGAATTTGCTCCTCCTTCATATTGATTATTTCTAGGTATCCGATTTCATTCGGGAGTTTGGAACACGGTATTACGTAAACTCTATTCATAGCTCTCTGCTTTAGCCTTTCTTTAATATAACTCACATCCCCTGCTAAATCAACTCGACTTTAAGATTAAGCCCCAACTTATTCGAGATTTCAGAAATCTGAGAGAATTTTGTTGCTGTATCTGAGCAGGTGTTACATAGCCAACCATTTCCGACTGGTTTGCTCGGCTTCTGATAGCGTGGAGCAGGGTTCTTCAGTATTAGATTCTCGCCACAGCATATGATGCCCAGTTCGCGAACACGATCTGCTCCAGCGAACCTTACAACTTCTAGTAGCGCCTCAAGGACTTTAGATGGCTGCACAATGCGTCCATCCGGGAAGGTAACTCGAATCTTCGCGCGAGTGCCTTCCGGTATCTCAACGTGTGGCAAAACCGTTATCTCTGAACCATCCAGAGGGACAAGGCTAATTACAAGATTTTGTTCTAGTTCGTCAGAAATAGTCTGAAGATCGGCACTTTTCGTAGAAGTAGAACTATTGGTCATCACATACCATCCGCCACCGATAGGTTTTTGATATTGAGCATATTTTGCATCAAGCACTTTTGAGACAACACCAACACCAGCATGAGAGAGTTCAACAAGTGCAACAAGATCAGGATCTATTTTCTGGATGGTTTTTGCATATGTTTCACTAACGTTTTTGTCTTGGAACACGGTCCCATCAGGGAATTCTACGCGAAGGATATGAGTCTTGCTGCGCTTCGGTGGCTCAAGTGTCACAGCTATAGGCGAAGATGTCTTATTGACAACCGGCTCGTCGTGAACGTAAGGATCTGACCAATCGATGGCATTCATCAGTTTACCCCAGTCGGCAAGCGTCATGGCGGGGAACCGATTGCCGTAAAAACGTTCAATGGCGTTGAATGCGGCCGCCTTCTTGGGGTACTCTGTATCAAGATATGGCCGCAATATATCTACCAATTCCGGATTGGCAATACGAGTTAGTTTGCCGTTGGCATCGGTAAACTCGGCTTCCCAGTCGTGAACGATAGGTTTCGGAGTAGGTTCCACGACAGGTTCTGCAGGCGTCCCATGCGGCACAACATTGTCGTCGTGGAGGGCCAGAGCGGGATCTTTTGCAATTTCATATGGATGAGAGTGTACCAGGAATTCAATATACTGCTTCATTGCAGCCGAATAATCATGGTGTTTATGCTCATTTATCGCCCGAATCTCTGGTATTGTGAAAAACCTATCTGCTGCATGTTGATATTCAGAATATCTGGAGCAGGATAGAAATAGATCTTGGTGGCGTCCAATACGTCCGGTACTTATCATGAAGCGGACTGCTCGAACGTAGCGCTTAACAGTAGAATCTCTGTAATCTTTGGTAGAAAGATAGGCCTCAAAAACAGCGAGCGCCTTATCTGAGCAAAAATAGCCGAAAAGGTCTCCGTTAAGCGGTTCATATCCCTTGGTTTCTAGCGTTTGCCGCGTGGTCTCTTCCTCTTCAGCATCTACTCCCTCGGCGATTCCTGGGATGAGTCCGTCGGGACTTATTGCGGGTGATGCTTGTGTCAAAAAATCAATGTAGGAATTTAATGCGGCTGAAATCAGGTTGTGCCATTTCTCGTTTTTCTCCTTAACTTCATCCAGTTCCACGAACTGAGGCACTGCCTTCCGATACTCTGTCAAGAAATCGTATTGTAGGAATATCTTGCGATTCCGGGAAATCGTACCGTCCGAAAGAAGATTCTTGATGACGCGGCAATAGTTGCCGATTGTCACCTGCGACATTTCCTCATCCGCAAGATAACGGGCAAAGTTGGCCACGTTTGAGGAATCGGTAAATATCTTGAAAGCCTCATTGGCTTCCGGTCGGCGCTTGGAACCCATTGCCACATAGTCACCCTCGGCAAGGAAATAGCTGCTGACGTTAATAAAGAACATCCGAATCAACTCCCTCGGGAAAACGACCACCTCCCCTTCATTGCTAAGTTCCAGGCGCTTAAATGTCATTTCCTGACGAGCCTGCTGCTGTAGTGAGTAACGGGAATAAAATGACACATTCCCGGTGCTATTCAAACGCTGCTTAACCCAGACGGGATTCCACGTTGCATACACGTCGTTTTCGCCATCGTACCCAAGCAAAATGAAATCGGCTTCAGACTCCTTGATGGGGTTGAAATCATCGCGCTGTGGCAATTGGGCTCGCCATACGTCCGGATTCTCGAAGTGGGCAGATGTAAGGTTCTTGATGTAAATCCAATACTCTGTGCTATCCAGCAGGATATGGAAAGGATTCAAGCCTTCGATGAAGCGGTATGTGGCTCCTTTGAGAGCGGCGAGGAATCTTAACTGACATTCCTGCCTATCAATCTTTTGTACCATAGGCTATACGAGACTTTTGAAAAGAGGGCTCGACTCCATATCGAATGGCGATTCTACCTTGCGGACATCCACTAATCCGGTCAGATTACTAGAGAAACGGACTTCGGATACTAGGGGTGGAACAATATCCTTCGGGATGCTGGGGATGTCATGATAATCATAGAACTCAAGATAATCCACAGCTGTCGTATAATCGAAAAAGACACTGTCAAGTTTTGCAAAATCATTACCGATAGTTTCTGTAATGACAGTGTACAGTCTCAGTTGACAATCGATCTCAGAAACTCGCTCCCGTATTTTATCATATAGCCCCTTAACTGAAAGCCCTTCTGCAGCTGGACCTGATTCACGGACAATCGTAGAAGCAATCAGAAGATTAGAATTAATTGATGGATTCAATTGATCCAAAGAAAACTTATG
>ONWQ01000011.1 GCA_900321565.1 uncultured Eubacteriales bacterium | reverse complement strand
CTGAGCCCGGAACGTTTTGTATGGCAGACAGCGATTGCCTGCTGTGCATCCGCACTCAGGGAATCGGTGACCAGAGCGCGGAGTGGTTCAGCAGCAACGCGAGGATCTGAGGCGTCTGCAAAATTGGTGACATCCGCACGCAGTGTGGAGCACAGCGAAACCGGTCCGGTATAGGTTTCAGATGTAACCTGATAGCACATCAGGAACAGGTTCGGGTATGCCAGTGAAGCCAGGCGGGTGACCGTGATCTGCACATCCCCCGTGCCGGTATGGACTGTGCAGGTGCGGCGGGTAATGCCGTTTTCCATGTCCAGTGTCACACAGCGGTTGTCTGTTCCGGAAGCATAGAGGGAAACCGGCTGGTGATTCAGGGATAAACGAATGGTCTGCGCATCCGGTACATTGACTATGGTCTGCTTGGTTTCAGGGAACCCGTACAGTTTTTCACCATAGGTGATATCCAGAATCTCATAGAAGCCATTCAGGTATGTGCCGCGGATGGAACCGGGCAGACTGCCTTCTTCAGGACTGCAGCGGACACCCAGATATCCGTTGGCGTTATGGTAGATGGTCTCAATGCGCGCAATATCATGAGCGTTCCATGACTGTGACTGCTGCATAACGATACTCCTTTTCAGGGCCGATTCTCCGGCCTGTGTTGTCGATGCGATCATACAGGATTTCCGATGTGTGTGCAATAGCGTTCTGGCCCCAAAAAACGGGCAGACCGGTCAGGTCTGCCCGTATGAAAGCTGGTATATTACTCAGTTCAGGCTGCATTCGAAGGATGCAAGACTTTCTGTGACATATTTTACAATATAGTCAATGGCCTGGTCAGCCGGGATGTTTTCCTTCATGGACTTATCCCGGGTGGCAATTTCATATGTACCGTTCTTCAGACCCTTCGGGCTGATGATAACGCGCAGCGGGATGCCGAACAGGTCGGCATCGGAGAACATAACACCGGCGCTGACTGCGCGGTCATCCCAGAGAACTTCCACATGCTGTGCCTGAAGCGCATCATACAGTGCCTGGCTGGCAGTGATGACTTCTTCCTGATCGGCGCGCAGAGAGCAGATATGAACCTGCCAGGGCGCGATGCTCATTGGCCAGATGGGACCATAGTCGTCATGATGTGCCTCACAGACGGAAGCGGCAAGACGGCCGATACCGATGCCATAGCAGCCCATAATGGGATGCTTCAGACTGCCATCCTGATCAACATAGGTCATATCCATGCTTTCGGTGTACCTGGTGCCAAGCTGGAAAATATTGCCGACTTCGATTCCGCGACTGGTATAGATGGACTTCTTTCCGCAGACGGGGCAGATGCCGCCTTCCACAGCCTTGGCGACATCCACATAGGATACATCGCCCATTTCACGCTGGATATTGAAGCCAATGTAATGCTTGTCCGTTTCACAGGCACCGGTGGCAAACCATTCGATCCCCTGCAGGGAACGGTCATAGACAACGGTAACAGACTCAGGCAGACCCTTCGGTCCGATAAAGCCGGCGGGCAGGCCACTGTCCTCATTCAGAACGGCGGGATGGATCTCTGCCTTGAGCGCATTGCGGAGCTTGGTTTCGTTGACGTCAAGATCACCACGGATAAAGATGACCACAAGGCTGTCATCTGAGTTGCGCTGGTATACGACAGCCTTACATGTCTGCTGCGGCCGGATTTTCAGGAAAGCGCAGAGCTCCTCAATGGTCTTGACATTGGGTGTGTCGACCTTTTCCAGTGGTGCAGCCGTACCGGCTTCGTTTTCAACAATGCAGGGCGCCGCTTCCATGTTGGCACGGTAATCACATTCATGGCAGAGCACAATCGTATCTTCGCCGATATCCGTAAGCAGCATGTATTCATGGGAAACCTTGCCGCCCATCATACCACTGTCACTGGCCACGGCCACAACCTCAGGCACACCACAGCGGGCATAGATGCGGTTATAGGCGTCATAGCAGCGCATATAGTACTGTTCCAGGTCTTCCTGCGAGGTATGGAATGAATAGGCGTCCTTCATGGTGAACTCACGCACCCGGATCAGACCGCCACGGCAGCGGGGTTCGTCGCGGAACTTGGTCTGGATCTGGTAGATCATGAAAGGATACTGAGTATAGGAGTCGGCAAGATCGGTCATCAGGTGCACAGCAGCTTCTTCATGCGTCATACCAAGCACCATATCACTGCCGGAACGGTCCTTGAAACGGAGCAGCTCGCTGCCGATGGAATCATACCGGCCGGACTTGCGCCAGATTTCAGCAGGCATGGCGACGGGGAAAAGCACTTCCTGGCCGTCGATCCGGTTCATTTCCTCCCGGATGATGGCTTCAATCTTGGAAGTAATGCGCTTGGTGATGGGCAGCAGGGTGAAAATGCCGTTGCCCACCGGTTTGATATATCCACCACGCATCATCAGTGTCTGACTGGGGATAACGCAGTCTGCCGGGGTTTCCTTATAACGTTTGGATACGAGTTGCTTGACCTTCATGATACTCCTCCTGTGCAATAAAAATCGAAACGCTTCGCCCTGTCCGAAGGGCGAAGCGTCAGCTTCGCGGTACCACCTTACTTGACGGTTACCCGTCCTCTCTGTGCTCGGTAACGGGAGCGGCCGGCAGGGATTGGCCTGCATACTCGGAAGATGGGTGGAAAGGGTTCCGTGCGTATTTTTCAGCCGTGAATACGCTCTCTGGAAAGGGACCGCATCTTTCCTGGTCTCCGTCACAGTATACGCAGGGATTATAAAATGATTCCCTGTGTTTTGCAAGCATGTCTGCGGATTTTCCGGGGTGTGCTGGAAAGAGAACGGTGCAGGGCATATAATGAATGGGAGAGGCGGTGGCATAATATGAATCCTGAGCTTCAGGAGATACTGGACCATACACAGCGCATGGTGTTTTTTGGGGGCGCCGGGGTTTCCACAGCCAGTGGGATTCCCGACTTCCGCAGTCCGACAGGACTGTACAGCCAGAAATATGCGGGCCTGACACCTGAGATGATTCTGTCACGGTCGTTCTTTTATCTGCATCCGGAGATCTTCTTTGAGTTTTATCGGTCGGCCATGCTTTTTCCGCAGGCCAGGCCGAATGTAGTGCATACGAAACTGGCCGCACTGGAAACTACGGACCGGCTGCGCGGGATTGTGACCCAGAATATAGACGGGCTGCATCGTGAGGCAGGCAATATCCGGGTCTATGAAGTCCACGGCAGT
>ONWQ01000046.1 GCA_900321565.1 uncultured Eubacteriales bacterium | reverse complement strand
GCATTATCCGGCAGAGGAGACAGTATCGAGTGGAACGGACTGAAGGGATTCAGGCAATAACAGACAGGAATGCCCATGGGTGAGAATGGTCTTCAGACAGGGAAGTTAGGGGTGGCAAGAATCACCGGGCCTGGATAAATCAAACATCAGCTGCTTGAGGCAGGAGAGCCAAAGAGCAATCAGAACTGATGGATACCTGAAGCCACGGAGAACATACCTTGAAAGGATATAAGAAAATAGATAATTCCAATCAACTGATAGGATGAGTGGATGCGGGCCTGGCGTTCCTGACTGGTGAATCCTGACTTGCTCTGTATCTGTAGTGTACGCTGCAGAAGCAAATATCTCAATAAGTATTGTAAACAATTCGATATATATGAAAAAAATCTCGAACGATGTCATAATTTGTCAGAAAAATGTCAGAACAATTGTTTATAATAGAACGGGAATCTATATAGGGAATTGCCGGAACAACCGTCTGTTTATGCAAACGGAAAGGAGGTCAGCACGATGCAGGCGCTTTGTATTGATGATGAACCACTTGTGCTTTCAGCACTGAAAAGAGCCGTGGAACAGTCACCGGATATTCACAGCGTAGCCGCCTTCGATGATGAGATTGATGCCATTGAATGGGCTCAAAGTCATACGGTGGATGTTGCATTTCTGGATATTGAACTCCATGAAATGAATGGTCTTGAAGTTGCCCGCCGACTTCTGCAGTTTCATCCGGAAACCGCGATTGTATTCTGTACGGGATATGAGCAATATGCTGTTGAAGCGCTGAACATGCATATTGATGCTGGCTATCTGGTAAAGCCTGTACGTGCATCCCGTGTGCAGGAAGAGATTGACCATATACGGAAACGAAAAACGGAACAGTATCGGATCCGTGCTGTATGCTTTGGAAACTTTGAAGTCTATGCAGACGGAGTCCCGCTGGAGTTCAAACGCAAGAAGGCGAAAGAACTGCTGGCCTATCTGATTGACAGGCATGGAGTGGAAGTAACAACGAACGAGCTGTGCGCAGTGCTCTGGGAGAATCCTGGCAATGATGGTAAGTACCGAGATTATGTATATCATCTGATCGCTGATTTGAAAAAAACACTTGCGAAAGCGGATGCGGATGATGTGCTGCTGATTCTCAACCGTGGATATGCTGTGAATACCAAGTTTATTGACTGCGATTATTATCGTCTGATTGAACACCGGAGCACGGAAACGGTCCATTTTCTTGGTGAGTATATGCATCAGTACAGCTGGGGCGAAGCAAGAGCGGCTGCTTTTGCAGAATTCATCAATGGTCCCTGAAACAGTGGCGAGTGTACTACTTGACGCCATGGGCTGGTTTGATTAATATGAATGAGGCAATTGTATTGATTAACATTTTTGAAAAGTACCATGATCTGCCTAGAAAAGAGGGAGAGAATATGATGAAAAAGATTCTCCTGGTTATTCTGACATGCATGCTGATCTTCATGCTTACAGCTGTGTCTGCTGAGGAAATGGAAGATGAAACAGCTGAGCTTTCCGTACTGGAAATTGCCATGATGCGGCCAGAGAGTGAAGAACCGACACATCTGACTGTAGGCAATACCACAAAGGTCAAGGGTAGCTTTTTCACTACATTCTTTGGCAACAATACCAGTGACATTGACGTGCGTACCATGCTCCATGGATACAGCCCTGTTGTCTGGGATAACCAGCTGCAGTTTATCGTGGACCCCATGGTGGCTACGGATGTTGTAAAGACTACAGACCGTAATGGAACAACCTTTACCGTGAGACTTCAGCGGGATCTTGTCTATAATGACGGAGTCACACCCGTGACAGCAGAGGATTATGTATTCAGCTGGTTACTGTCCTGCTCACCGGAACTGGCTGCCATTGGAGCCAATACGCCGAAAGTGGACGTCAACGGGTTTGAGCCCTATCATGATGGTGATACTGAAGTACTGAGCGGTGTGCGTCTGCTGGACGACTATACTTTCAGCGTAACCATGGCAGCAGAATTTGATCCATACTTCTATGATTACTCCCGAATTGCCATCCTGCCTTACCCGATCAGCGTGATTGCACCAGGCTGTGAGGTAAAGGATGACGGACAGGGTGCCTATATAGAAGGCGATTTTACGGCAGAACTGCTGCAGAAGACGATTCTGGATCCGGAAACGGGTTACAGTTCGTATCCGAAACTGACATGCGGACCGTACAGCCTGGTCTCATATGACCCGGAAGGCGGCATTGTCGAGTTTGAACTGAATCCATACTACAAGGGCAATTATGAAGGCGTCAAGCCGGTCATTGATACCATTACACTGGTTCCGGTCCTGCCGGAAACCATGATCCAGCAGCTGGAAAGCGGAGAAGTCGACCTCCTGAACAAGTGCGTCGACCAGAGCGTGATCCTGTCCGGTATGGAACTTGCCGGCAGAGCGGACGTGACGTATATCAACTATCCGCGCCTTGGATATGGTTTCTGCGCATTCAGTTGTGAAAAGGGACCCCAGCAGTTTATGGCTGTGCGCCAGGCAATGAATTATGCCTTTGACAGTCAGGCTTTCATCAATGATATCCTTGGTGGTTTTGGACTCCCGGTCTATGGCTATTATGGCATGGGTCAGTGGATGGTGAGTGCAGCCAATGGTTCTCTGCGTCCTGAAAATCTGACGGATGAGGAAGCAGAAGCCTGGGATGCACTGAATCTGGATTCTCTGAACCGGTATGATCTGGACCTGGATGAAGCCAACCGCCTTCTGGATGAGGATGGCTGGGTACTGAATGAAAAGGGCGAAGCATATAATCCGGAAACCGACAGTCTGCGTTATAAGATGGTAGATGGCGAACTCATGGCTCTGTCTCTGCATTTCGCCAAGTGCAAGGATAATGCTGCGGCGGACCTTGTAGTGGCTATGTATGCGGAAACACTGCCTCAGATTGGTGCTCAGCTGGATGTCGAAGAAGTCGAGTTCAATGAACTGCTTGCGGACTATTACCGTGATGACGGAGAACGCAAGTTTGACATGAATTTCATGGCAACCAACTTCGTTTCTACGTTTGATCCTTACCTGGTATGGAGCGACAGAAGCGACATGCAGGGCGCTGTGAATACCAGTGGTATTGTGGATGATGAACTGGTTGCACGTGCTTTCGACATGCGCTCCACACCGCCAGGATCCCTGTATGAGTTCGAAACCAAGTGGCTGTACATGCAGGAACGCTATAATGAAGTCCTGCCTACCATGCCGATCTACAGCAATGTGTATTTTGATTTCCATGACATCATGCTGCAGAATTACCATGCCAATGCAGAATACAGCTGGCCGGTCGCCATTCTGTATTCCTACTATGGTGAACCTCTCGAATTTACCGAAGAGGGAGCCGAAGAACTCGAGTTTGAAGAAGACGAAGATGACGGTGAAGAACTGGATCTGGATGCAGATACAGAAGAAACCACCGAAGCAGAACTGCCTGAAACGACAGAGACAGCAGAGACTACAGAAACGGGAACCGTGACCGGGCAGGATGCGCAGGTAACGGAAGAAGAGCCCGAAGCAGAAACTGAACCTGAAGCAGAGACAGTGGAGACTGAGGCAGAACAGCCGTCAGCAAGCGAAGAAGCAACAGAGACGGTGCAGCCGGAAGCCGAGCCCGAAATCGAACCTGCGGAAGAAACAGCCGGGACTGAAGATGCTTCTGAAGTAGTTGGTCAGAAAGCACTCACGATGACGAATGATGTACGGGTGCGTGAACGTGCCAGTGTATATTCACCGGTTGTCATGATGCTCCGGAAAGACAGAGAAGTAACCATCCTTGATACTGCAGAGGATGCGGAAGGAACTGCCTGGTATCAGATCAGGTTTGAACGTGCTGATGGTCAGGTATTTGAGGGATATGCAAGGGCTGAACTGATCCAGCTTATCGAAGCTCAGGAGGATGCAAAGAATGCACTTCTGGAGCAGATCAGCAACGGAAAACAGGCTGTCACACTCAGTAATAATGTGAGCGTTTATGTAGAGCCGACGGTTCACTCTGAACGCTACTTCAAACTGGCAAGGAATCGTGAAGTCACAATCATCAGTGAAGCAGTCGATGAGAATGGTGAAACCTGGTACGAAATCGCCTATGATCGCCCGATCGACGGGAAGACGGTCTGCGGCTTTGTCAAGAGCAAGTTCCTTGAGGTCCGGGAAGGTGAATAATTCCATTCCTGACATCAGGAAAACATGAAAACGGCGGCATGATTCAGTTCATGCCGCCGTTTTCAAGTACCCGCTGAGAAGATTCTGATTGAGTAGCTTCTATTCAAAAAACTTCTTGATACGTATCCCCAGGACTTTACAGATTACAGGAATCTGTTCGAGTCTGGGAATGCGTTTCCCGGACTCCATGAGTGTAGCGTCCTGTACGGAGATTCCGACCTTATCGGCAAACTCTTCCAGTGACATATGCCGCTTTTTCCGGACCGTGGAGATTACATAATTGCTCAGGACAGGGGTAAAGGTTATCTGGTAGTACTTTTTTGACCGATGCTGTTTGGCACGCTTGCTGACCCCGAAAAGCTGCTCATAGGAGACACCCAGACAGGAGCAGAGAGGCGGGATTTGCATGAGGTTTGGCCATGATGTGCCGCTTTCCCAGGCCTGAATGGTTTCGGGTGATACAACCAGTTCCTGGGCCAGCTGCGCCTGAGTCATGCCTGCAGCGCTCCGATAGGTCTGTATATGTGAACCAAGCGGAAAATGGGAAATGGAATGCGTGGCCATGGTGATTCTCCTTTGAATGCATTCAGCTTATACGATATCGGTGTCATGACTGGCCAGCGGAAGCTCAAACCAGAAGGTGGTTCCGCTGCTTTCTTCACTGCTGACACCGAATGGCACCTGATGCTGTTCCAGAATGGTGCGCACAATGCTCAGTCCCAGCCCACTGCCAATCACAGCACGCTTATGTGTTTCTTTTGTCCGGTAGTACCGGTTCCAGATAAGCTCAAGCTCATCCTTTGCGATACCACTGCCTGAATCATGAATATCGATTCTGACCATATGCTCATGAAGCGATTGGGTTACAGTTACAGTACGATTGCTGCCGGTATACGTCAGTGCGTTGCCGATCAGATTATATACAACACGTGCAATTCTGTTTTCATCTGCATACACCTCGTACTCTGCATCAGGCTGAAACAGTACCTGATAATGATCTTTCTCCACAAGCTTACCGATCCGCTGGACAATGGTGCGCACTGAACTGGTCAGACAGAAGACTTCAGGCTTCAATGGCTCGGCACCGGACTGTAACCGACTGAAATCGAGAAGTTCATTGACCAGTGTAGACAATCTTTCCGTTTCGTCAATAATGATCTGCATGTTTTCAGGCGTGTTTTCATTCGGAATATCCCGCATGACCTCAGCATATCCGCCGATCATGGTCAGCGGAGTCCTCAGATCATGAGAGATGTTGGCAATCAGTTCCTGCTGGAGTGCATCAACCTGCCCAAGTTCGACAGCTGCCTTTTCCAGTGTGTCATTCAGTTCGGCAATCTCACGGTAGGTATCACTTTCCTTCGGGCGGACATACTGTGCATGGGAGAGTGCTTTGGCAGCTTCATTGGTTTTGATGATGGGATTGGAGATGTGCCGGGAGATCAGTGCAGCTACAAGAAGTGCCGTAAACAGGACGATCAGGGTGATGGTGAGCAGCTGCTCGCGAAGTGCCGCAATTGTGGAAGATATGGGATTGATCTGCGTATTAAGGAACAGTGTGCCCTGACGCCCGTCTTCAAAGGTCACACGTCGCACGTACAGCAGCGACTGAACGAGGACATCCTGATCATCCATGAGTATTTCGTTTCCCTGATAATGGTAGCGCAGACGGCTGTCTTTTTTTCTGGGCCATGCAGCCATGGGGTCGTCTGTGGAATCCGGAGTACTGTGTTGTGCAGTGTTTATGGCATGACTTGGCACCGGGGAAGGGGATGCAGGCGCGGTCTCTGTGTTTGTCGCAGACGGAGCAATCATTTCCATCTGTGCATTACCGGGTTCGAACGCAATGGTATTCATCCGGAATAACTGGGTGATTGGAGAACCGTCAGAAGGCGCCTGGGAGACCCACCATGCCAGTGTACGCTCTGAAAAGTGATGAACGAGACAGTTCCGGCTGGCTTCGGTACGAAGCAGAGTTGACAGATCGGCATCCAGTAATAATACACAGACGTCATACTGCTCGGAAAGATGGGATGACAGGGCAGTCAGATCCTCGCTGGCCAGGTCCAGATTCTGAACCAGAACATCCGCGGCCCGATTGACCTGATGGGTTTTGTTCATACGGTAAAAAGGATCGAGCAGTACAATCTGAAAGAGCCAGAGCAGAAGCACGATGAATACGACAAAAAAAGCAAACCCCAGCATTAATGTGCGCCGGATTCCATGATGATGAGGCGAAAAGAGCCTGTGCCTTTGGGCACAGGCAGAATCTTTCCTGTCAGTCTTTCTCAAAGCGGTAACCTACCCCTCGAAGTGTTGTGATTTTATCTGCATACGGCCCGAGCTTATGTCGTACCAGTTTGATATGTGTATCCAGCGTACGGTCATCACCGTAAAAGTCATATCCCCAGACCTTGGACAGCATCTGCTCACGTGTCAGTGCGATCCCCCGATTTGTGACCAGGTATAGCAACAGATCATATTCCTTGGGACTCAGATCCAGCGGCTGGTTATGAATGCTGACCTGGTGTGCACTGCAGTTGATGATCATATCATCACCTACGCGGATGATCTCTTCGGGGGTGTCCCACTGATGCTGGGAACGCTTGAGAATGGCTGCTACCCGCATCATGACTTCTTTGGGTGAAAAGGGCTTGACAACATAATCATCGATGCCAAGTTCAAACCCGTGAATCCGGTCATATTCTTCACCGCGCGCGGAAAGCATCAATACAGGGACAGAGGAAGTCTTCCTGATTTCGCGGACTGCAGAAAAGCCATCAAGTTCAGGAAGCATGACATCCATAATGATCAGGTCATATTCATGTTCACGGCAGAGCGTGACCGCGTCCATACCGTTATCTGTTTCTTCAACTTCATATCCTTCAAACAGGGCATATTTTCTGAGCAAATCCCGGATGCCCTTTTCATCATCAACGATCAGCAGTTTCAAGGTGTCTTCCCCTCTCCACACGAATACTGTTCCTCTCTCCAAGTATATTCGGGAAAGGAAGGAAAATCAAGTAGACTAATCTATATATGGGATGGTTAGATTCATTTCTGCACCATCGCGCATCAGAACGATCTGCAGAGGTTCCCTGCAGGCAGTAGTAAGCAGTCTGTCCATGGCAGCAGGCTGTGTCAGAGTGTACTGGTTCATCTGGGTCAGCAGATCACCGGGCTGCAGTCCGGCACGCTCGCCGATGCTCTTATGAGCAACAGCAACGATTTTCAGCCCGTTCTCAGACTCTGAAAGCACAAGACCGAGAGAATCGGAAGTAAAACCGGAGCTGTTTCCGGCCAGCGAAGTGTAATGCAACAGCACATAACAGAGGAGTATGAGCAGACACAGGATTAAGCCAAATCCCGCCATACGGGCACCGCGGTCTTTTGTGGCATGTGTCATGACATCATCTCCCTTCATTCCGGATTTGTCCCTTATTCTTGGTGCATACCAAAGGCCGGGGCATCCTGCTGCCTGCATCATTACAGCCCAACCATACAGTCGGGATGTGAAGCATGTGTGAAGGCGTACTGAAAGACGCATGAAAGCCCGGATTGGCCTGTCAATCAGAGCGAAAACCCAATGGTGCACTATCAGCCGGTTTGCTATTTGCGCAGAAGCTGCACCTTTGTGATGAAACAGAAAAGGCGTGCCATGCGGCACGCCCGGGTATTAAAGCGCCTGAAGGATCAGGTTTTTGAGTTCATCATAGGTTTCACAGGCCGGGATCTGAGGGTATGCATTCCGGATGGCTTCAGGGCTGCGGAAGAGGAATCCGGCACGGGAGGCCTGAATCATACCCAGATCATTATAACTGTCTCCGGAAGCGATCGTCTGGAAACCAATCGACTGCAACGCCCTGACAGTGGAAAGTTTTGACTGGGCAGTGCGGATCCGGTAATCCACGATCATACCGTCCTGGCCTACAATCAATTCATTACAGAAAATCGTCGGCCAGCCAAGTTTACGCATGAGTGGCGTGGCAAACTGCGTAAACGTATCACTCAGAATCAGAACCTGCGTCTGCTCGCGAAGTGCATCCAGGAAAGCCTTTGCCCCTTCCATGGGCTCAATGGTACTGATGACACGCTGAATGTCAGCAAGACCAAGGTGATGCGCTCTGAGTATTTCCAGTCGCCAGCGCATCAGTTTATCATAATCCGGTTCGTCCCGGGTAGTCCGCTTCAGCTCGGGTATCCCGCTGGCCTGGGAAAACGCGATCCAGATCTCGGGTACCAGGACACCTTCCAGATCGAGGCATACGATATTCATACAAGAATCTCCCCTTTATCAGTACAGGTTTGGAACCGGAAAAATCGTATCACGTTTGAAGATACGGATCAATCAGAAAACCGGGGAATGCAACAGAAATGCAGAAAACTTTCCTGAATCATTTCCCGGTTTTCCGGATGCGTGATACAATGCAGTGGAGTCTTCAGCAGAAATCAGCAGGATGTTTTCTGCTGAAAGGAAAGGCGGATACCATGGCGAATCATGAAAGCAAAACTCTGGCCGGGAATACGGCAACTTCATACCTGAAATGGATTGCACTGTTGTGCATGTTCTGTGATCATGCCGGGAAAATGCTGTTTCCGCAGATCACGGAGCTGCGTATTATCGGCCGGATTGCATACCCTCTGTACTGCTGGTGCCTTGTGGTGGGTGTGAGCTATACCCATTCCGTACCCATGTATATGCTGCGTCTCCTGGTGGTCGGTGTGATCTCACAGCCACTTTACATGCTGGCTCTGGATCATGAGTGGAATGAGCCGAATATTTTTCTGACTCTGCTTCTGGCACTGGTCGGGCTCTGGGGAATGCGTGAAAAAAAGCTGGGGAGTGCAGTATGGGCTCCGCTGGTGACCCTGGTCCTGGCCAGCCCGCTGAATGCAAACTATGGCTGGAAGGGAATCCTTCTGATATATCTGTTGTATATGGTTCGCGGAAGCAGAACAGGAATCAGTGCGGTTATGATCGCATTTTGTCTGTTCTGGGGTTCAACCTCCTCCCAGGTAAGCCAGATCTTTTCGCTGAATCTGAGCACGTTCCTGCATCCATGGGTTCAGCCTCTGCTGACGCCGTGGATGCGTCTGCAGGCGCTCGCAATCCTTGCTCTGCCTCTGATGCTGATCCGGATGAAGGGAAGCGTAAAAATGCCGCTGTGGCTGAGCTATACCATTTATCCACTGCATCTGGCCATTCTGTACCTCTGGGAACAGCTGGCCTGACGCAGAATAGAATAACGCTGTTGCCCGGTTAAACAGATGGCAACAGCGTTTTCGTTTCAGATTTACAGGTAGATCGGCGGATCATCTTGAGTGAATGTTGATTCTGCGTTCTCACTCTCGGGTCGGGGATTCGTTCCCGAGACGTACAATAAACCGGTCATGGTACGTAATGATTGTTTTGTCGCCCTCATGAAGGCCGGGTATCGGCTTTGTGCTGTCGAGATAAAACAGGCGGTCATATGGCTCCTGCTGATCATCCAGACAGGTAAAATGCATGCTTCTGAAGGGGATGCCATCAATGACCGACTCTTCATGATCCAGAGTGGCGTAGGTGCCTTCCACATCATGAGCAGGCCCATGCAGAATTTCGTCAAGAAAGCGTGTATAGCGGATCAGCGGAAGGATCAGCAGCTCGAATACAAACAGAAAAACTGACAGCAGAATGATTCCTGACACAATGGTTGCCAGCTGATTGCGCTGAATAACGAACATGATCTGCGCTGCAAGCAGGATAACACAGGGAATAATCAGTAGTATCCAGCGCTTCTGAAGCTGAGCGCGTATATCCTTGAGTTCATGTTCCTGATACATGGAAGGGTCTCCTTTGCCTGAGATCTAGCCTTACCGGCACTGCAAGCATAGCACATTTTCAGACATGTGACAACAAGAACGGGCTGCCTCCGGGTTTGGTTGATGCGCAGGAGCCCTTATGATACAATGCCTACTGAATTCAGGGGAGGGCATCTGATATGCAGGGAAGGAAAGCGGGAACACCGGCAGGACGCAGTCTGATCATCAGTCTGAGCAGTATGTATGCATATATCTACTGCCTGCTTGTCTCAAATACACTGACTTCATTGCCGATATTCGGCGGTGCGCTTTTCATGTGTTTCCAGGTTGCTTCGGATTTCTTTACAACATGTATGGGCAGCGCCTCCCGAATCCTTCCTGCGGGTATCCGGAAAGTGCGAGTATCCGTTTTGATCCTCCTGCTGCTGATGAATCTGTTCCTGATTGTTATTTATCCTATGACTTACCCGTCTGAGCATGTCTGGCTGGTCATGGCGGTGGTCCTGGCCATGCAGGTGCGTGATATGCTTGCCAAGCGTGTGATCCGGCAGCGGGCCAGTAACCGGATTCGTGAAACGTGGTTCATCATTTTTCTGGCCGTTCTGCATCTGGTCCCTGCACTTCTTATCCTGGCAGTATTTCTTTCCAATCTCAGCATGAGCACAGCCCTGCTTCTTCTTGCCGGGTATGGGATCGAGGATGCACTGGCACTGTATATTCATCTCAAGGATCTGGATTATCTGCGTGCCGAGCCACAGCAGATTACACAGGAGCTGAGTGAACTGTTGCATGAACGTCTGGAAAAAAACTATGCCTTCAGGACCTATGAAGCACTTTCACTGGCGGTTGTAGTCGGACTGACCGGTACAACCGTTCTCATGTATACATATATAGCAGTCTCTGCACAGGAAATGATGCTTCAGATGACCACCGCCTTCGCAGTGACTTTCATTGCACGGGAAGTCGTGGACTGGATACTGAAGAGACGGTCCAGACGTGCCGGTGCGCATGTGAATCCTACATATGTCATGCTGGCCGGGTTGTTCCTGGTATTGTATGGACTGGTCATCTTTTACAACGCGATCCGGGCAACAAGGCTGAATATGGATGTCCTGTATACCTGTCTTGGCATCTGCAGTGCAGGTAGCACACTGTGTATCACCTGCCTTGGCTGGATGGAGGAGACCATGATGAATGTGGCCCGCTTTTCCCTGAAAAATGAAACGAGCGGGTACCGGATCATCCGTTCGAACCAGCTTCAGCTGGGGCTCCTTCTGGGGCAGATGGGCGCATTGTGCGCTCTGGCGGCTGTATGTTATATGGAACGCCGGCAGCGTCTTGGCCAGATGCCGGACTTGGCGTTCTCTCTGCAGCCGCTGCTGGTGCTTCCGGCACTGGTTGTGATTGCAACAGGGATCATCTGTACACTGCGTTTCCCTTTGTCCAGACGGTTAATGGATAAACTGAACCGGTATCTTCATCTTCAGGAGGAAGGCAGGGAAAACCCTGCGCTGAAGTCGCAGCTCAAGCATGTGGTGGCTGATAAGAATCGTCAGCCATTTGGAACATCACTTCTGAAGGCGTGCATACGCCTCCTCTGGCACCACAGGCTGGTAGGCCTGGACCAGGTGCATCTGGATGAGGAGAATCCGGTGGTCTTTCTGTGTAATCATGGCCTGTATTACGGGCCGGTGATCTGTGCGAGTCATATCCGGATGCCCATCCGGCCATGGGTTATGGCAACGCTGTGCATCAATGATGCGGAGACTGTGGACTATAACTACCGGTATACGATCAGGGAACGCACATGGATTCCGGAAAGGCTGAAAATGCCGGTTGCACGACTGGTCAGCCGTATATGTGCATGGTGTATGCATCAGCTGGAAGCAATCCCGGTGTACAGGGACTCGCCCGGGCAGCTGATCGGGACGTTCCGGCAGTCTGTTGAAGCCATGCAAAGCGGGGATAACCTGCTGATATTTCCTGAAAACCCCAATGCGATTGCCCAGGACCGGGGGTATGAAAGCGATGGACTGGGGCCTGTGTTTGAAGGGTTTGCCATGCTGGCACCGATATATTACCGCCGGACGGGAAAATCACTCCGGTTTATACCGATGTATGCACATAAGTACAGCAGAACGCTGAGCTTTGGAGAAGAAGTTGACTATAATCCGGAAGCCGGGGATGAACAGGCGGAACGTCTTCGGGTGGTCCATGCCTGTGAGCAGGAAATGCTGCGCCTGATGAATGAACAGAATGCACTGCTGGCAGCCAGAAAGCAACACGGAAAAAAGAAATGATACGGTATGGGAAGGAGAAAGTGCGGTATGGAAACCACGGAATATCTGCGATGTGTGGTCGAGCGGATTACGTACCAGTCCGACGGGTATTCTGTGCTGAAATGCCGCGTCAGGGGGAATCCTGAACTGGTTACCGTTGTGGGGACCATGCCGGATACATTTGTGGGTTCTGTGCTTGCACTGACGGGCACATGGAAGTTTGATGCCAGGTATGGACGCGAGTTCGTGGTGGCTACATTTGAAGAAAAGCTGCCGGCCACTGTCATGGGCATTGAAAAGTATCTGGGATCCGGGCTGATCAAAGGCGTGGGTCCCCGGTTTGCGCACCGGATCGTGGCCGCCTTCGGTAAGGATACACTGGAGATTATTGAGCATGAACCTGAACGCCTCTATGAGGTACAGGGCATTGGTGCCTCGCGTGTGGAGCAGATACGGAAAAGCTGGAACGAACAGAAGGAAATCAAGAGCATTATGCTGTTTCTTCAGAGTCATCAGGTATCGACTGCGCATGCGACCCGGATTTTCAAGACGTATGGCAATGACAGTATTGCCATGGTTACAGAGAACCCGTACCGTATGGCCGATGATATCTGGGGTATCGGGTTCCGGACAGCGGATATGATTGCCCAGAAGCTGGGCTTTGACAGGGAAAAGTATCAGCGGCTCAGGAGCGGAATGATTTATACGCTCAATCAGCTGGCTGACAGCGGGCATTGCTATGCTACACGGCATATGCTTCTGGAAACGGGCAGAAAGCTGCTGGAAGTGGATGAAGGCCTGCTGAATATGACACTGGATCAGATGATCCGGGACAAGGATGTCATTGCCGAACCACTGCCGGCAGAGCATGAGTTGCTGGAGGATGAACTTCCGGAAAAGGCCATTTATCTGCCTGCATTTTTCTTTTCAGAGCTCGGGATTGCCAGACGCATCAGGAAGCTGGTTGCCAGCCGGGAAGGGATCCGGCTGGACTGGAATGAAGCGCTGGCTGCACGTCTGCAGATGAAGACGGGAATGACCTATGATGAAGTCCAGCTGGATGCGATCCGGACCGCAGTGACAGCGAAAATGATGGTCCTGACGGGCGGACCGGGTACAGGGAAAAGCACAACAACCATGGGGATCCTGGCTGCCTTCCGGGAAGCCGGTGCAAGGGTCATGCTTGCGGCCCCGACGGGCAGAGCAGCCAAACGGCTTTCAGAAGTGACAGGCATGGAAGCAAAAACCATCCATCGTCTGCTGGAATTCAATCCATCGGAGGGATACCAGAGGAATGAGGAAAAACCGCTTCAGGGGGACGTCCTGATCCTGGACGAGTGTTCCATGATTGATCTGATTCTGATGTATAACCTGCTGAAGGCCGTACCGGAGCGGATGAACCTGATCATGATCGGGGACGTGGATCAGCTGCCCAGTGTCGGCGCAGGGAATGTACTGCGGGATATTATGGATTCCGGTGTTTGTCCGGTTGTGCGTCTGACCCGGATTTTTCGGCAGGCTCAGCACAGCAGGATCATTACCAATGCACACAGGATCAACCAGGGGCTGATCCCGGACATGAACAACAGCAAAGGTACCGATTTCTTTTTTCAGAGCGTGGAGGATCCGGAACAGGCCGCACGCCTGATTGTGGATCTTGTGCAACGGCGGCTTCCGGGTTTTTATCATGTACAGCCGTCGGCAATCCAGGTCCTGACTCCCATGCAGCGGGGACCGGTGGGTGCAATGAACCTGAATCAGCTGCTTCAGAAAGTGCTCCGGCAGCAGGATGCTCCGGGATTGTCCCGGGGCGGCGTACGGTACATGGCCGGAGATAAGGTTATGCAGATCCGGAATAATTATGACAAGGAAGTATTCAATGGAGACATTGGTACAGTCCGGTCCGTGGATACTGAGGAACAGATGCTGCATGTTGTATTTGATGATCGTGTAGTGGATTATGACATCAGTGAACTGGATGAGATCATGCTTGCATATGCAACAACGGTGCATAAAGCCCAGGGCGCTGAGTATCCGATTGTTGTGCTTCCTGTGATGATGACACATTTCACCATGCTGCAGCGCAACCTGCTGTATACGGCTGTAACCCGGGCGAGGAAAGTTCTGATGCTGGTGGGGAGCCGGAAAGCAGTCGAGTATTGTGTTCAGAACATGACAATTGATAAACGGAACACGCGTCTTGCGGACCGCCTGAAAGGCCAGGTGCCTGACATCGGGCCCGACGGTGATGAACGGTGAGAAGACAGCCGTGTTTCTTGCTTTCTTCAGACTGATTCCGTATAATGTAATATGGTACTGGATTTCACAGAACAATCTAGGGAAACCCTGAGGCATATGAGGATGACTGAAATGTCACGATGTGTACGGCAAAGTGTTCAGCCCGGGGTAACGCAGGATCAGCTGAAACAGGAAATACGCCGGAGTCTGCGTGAACGCCGCAGAAAACGGGCTGTGTTCGGATTCTGTATCATACTGCTTGTGGCACTGGCCACAGGCATGCTTATGGCACAGTTTTCTGTACAGCTTGTAACGGTCAGGGATACGGGCGCCTGCAGTGAAATACCCGCAGGCAGTCTGGTTTTGTTTGTAAAGACGGATGCGGAACATGTGCAGGCCGGAGACTGGGTTCTTTTCCGCTATGACGGCAGGCCCATGATCTGGCGTGTACTCGGGATCCCGGGAGACCGGATCCGGGTGTATGAGGATGGGCGGGTTGTGCGCCTGAACGCGGCAATCGCTGGCGAAGAGACCACAGATATCCAGTACGTACCGGAAAACTCGCTGTATGTGCTTGCTGATTCACCGGCTCTTCCGGACAGCAGAAATGCGTCCATGGGAATGATCCGGGCCGGATGGGTGGAAGGCAGACAACTGGCGGTTATCTGGCCGGTTTTCCGATGGACTGGTCTGCACGGAACATGAGGGGGCGGTGTACATGAAGAATCTGCTGTCCTTTCTGATCCTGATTCTTGTGGTGAGCGTGGGATGTGTGTTTGGTGTCCGGGAGATATTCCGGAACGAACGGGAACAATGGAACGCTGAAGTCCGGATCGCATCCTGTGAGCAGGATGCCCGGACGGCTTCAGCTTTCAGCCGCCGTCAGGCCTGGCGGACGGTAGCTGCATATAATCAGGCCATCCAGTTGTTGCCAACCGGACACGACCAAACAGCGATTACTGAACTGAACACAGATCCGGACAGTGCCCTTATGCTCTACCCCGATGCCTGCAGCATGCTGGGAGATCCGTGCATGGGATGGCTGGAAATCCCGCATATCGGGGCCCGGCTGCCTGTACTTTGTCAGGTACAGCAGGATGGGGAGATGGATGCTCCATGCGTATTCCACAGGCAGGGGACATGGATTCCGGAACCTCAGGCAGCGGAACAGGGAAATACAGTCCTGTTCGGCGAAATCCGGGGCATGGAGCATATAGCCAGACAGGATATCATAAGGCTTCATCTGCAGGATTTTACAGCAGTCTATGCAGCTGACCGTCTGACTATGCTCCAGACAAAAGATGACACATGGCCTGAAGCCGGGGAGGACAGGACAGGTCTGACCCTGATGGCACCTCTGGCTGAATCCGTGGGCACATATCTTGTTTATCACTGCGTGCCTGTGAATGATGAGGCAATGTATATTCAGAATCTGCCGCTGGCACGGCAGATTGATCAGAGTGACAATCCTGGCATGATTGCACCCTGGAAGACAGCTGTACTGATTGCCGTCCCCATTATGCTCTTGGGCATGGTGGTGTTATGGAGCCTGCTCCTGGGTACATATATCCGGGAAAGGCGATATCTGAAGACTTGCGGCAATGCATGACTGGTGAGTGGTTCCGGAACGGACATGAGCAGGGGAGCAGGGAAAATGAATACGCACATGAATCGGTGTCTGCTGATGCTGGTTCTGATCCTGACTGTGGCATGCGCGGGAACGGCAGCACTGGCAGCTACTGTGACTGTGGACATGACGGATGAGAAGTACAGGGAGTTCGGGGATGCATCAGCCATGATTGAACTGTACAAGATTGCCAGCTATGCCGGTGACGGATGGCAGGTTGTACAGGGGTTCAGGACCCATGCCATTCAGGGACTGATTGATAAACTGGGCAGGGCAACCATTACGGCAGCGGAAGGGGATGCAGCCATTGCCAGTGCCAGGGAGGTACTGCAGACACACCCGGGCATGTATGCGGCACTGGAAACGGGCCGTGTACGCTATGGCTCAACCTTCTGCTCGACAGAACTGGATACAGGGCTGTATCTTGGACAGATGTCGGATACAGAGACGGATACACACCGGCTGTTTATTCGTCCTTTCCTGATTTATCTGACTGAAAGCGTAACGATTGAACCGAAGGCCGACAGACTGACATCGGTATGTGTGGAAAAGAACTGGATCGACGGCAGTGATGGTGCCGGAGAACGACCGTCGGTGGAAGCATACAGATCGTGGCTGCGTCTGTATGCGGATGATGCGGATGTTACGGAGAAGTACGAGTCACTGCTGACATGTAATGTGAAACCGGATGCGCCGGACTGCTATATGGCAGAATGGTCCGGTCTGCCCATGCACCAGGACGGCCATTCCATCTGCTATACGGTCGGGGAAGCAACGGAAGGCAGGTATGTATGCAGCAGTACTGAGTGCGTCGAACAGGGTGAATACAGGACGCTGTATTCCCTGACCAATCACCTGCAGACCGGGGAACTCCGGCTCATGAAAACGGTGATGCTGCATGATGCGGGCACTGTTCCGGATCGCCTTTCATGCTCGTTTCTGATCTGCCGGAAGGAGTCCGGCCGTACAGTCTATTACAGGGCAGATGGTTCGGCTACCGAAGACCGTAATGCAGCCCGGATTGCACTGCCTGCAGGAAGCAGAAACCTTCTGACGGTTTCCCTGCCTGTCGGCCGGTATCTGGTTGAGGAGATGACAGACGTTATACCACAGATCCCGGGCTATACGTTTGGCTATCTGGAGTATGGCAGGGGAACAGGGAACACATCCAATCCGGTTATGGTGGACCTGAGCCAGCCCGGGTCTGCGGTCCGTCTGGAAGCAGTGAATCATTATTTCCGTCAGGGTGTGCCGGCGACCGAACCGGCAGTGAACGCGCCTGCTGCGACAGTGGCCCCGACCACGGCGCGGGGCACCGGTTCTGTCGGCAGGCGCGGACGGTCATCCTCCGTGCCCATGACCGAGCTTCGCGGAGAAAAGATCTGGGTGGACGAAGACAATCAGTATGGATTGCGTCCCGGGTCCATTGATATTCATGTGTTTGCGGATGGTGAGCCGGTGGATGCCCAGGTGGACCTCACCGGAGCCGGTGCGACCTGGCAGTACAGGATCACAGGCCTGCCTCTGTATGCGCCCGACGGGCATACGATCCGGTACTCAGTCATGGAGAGTGCGGTTGCGGGGTATGAAACCAGCATGCAGGGGAATGTCCTTGTCAATACGCTCATTGCACGGCAGCCTTCACGCACAGGACAGCTCACGATCCGGAAACAGTGGCAGGGGAATGCAGATGAACAACGCCCGGTATCGGTTGTGGTCGACATACTGCGCAACGGCATTCGTACAGATACGGTCACACTGAAGGCTTCAGACGGCTGGGCCATTCAAATGGATGACATGCCGATGGATGACGGATACGGACATGCGTATACGTATACCTTCCAGGAGCATCCGGTAGCAGGATACTATATGCGCGTGGCAGACGGCGTCATACTGAATGCACGGATTCCGGATCATCTGACAGAAACGCAGGACGCGTATCCGTTTGATTCGTTTACTGCGGAGGAACTGGAAGAATTGATTCATGTTTTCGATTATTCGACTCCGCTGTATAATATACTGGGAACGGGAAACGAAATTCCACTGTACATCTATCTTGCCGGTGCTGCAGGACTTACAGCCCTGGTCCTGCTGATTTTCCTTACGATCAGGCAGAAAAGGAAAAAGACAGATGCGTGACGAAAAAAAGAGCAGCGTGGTCCGGGGCATCCTCGCACTGATTGCGGTAACAGGACTGGGTGTGTTTCTGGGATATGTGATTCCCTATATGTCAGAGTCTGCAAGGAACGCAGAAGAGATGGAAGCACTAGCAGGAATGCACCGGAATACCGTGACCGTTTGCCTGGATGAAGTGACCGAAGCGATTATGCATGTTACGCCTGCACCGGCACAGGTTTTCCCTGTGCCCTCTGAAACAGTCACTGTGGTACAGTCGGCTGCGAAAACGGGGTACCGGACGGAAGCGTTGCCTGAAGTGACAGGCCCGGGAACGGAGCCTGCGGAACCCGGGCCGACACCGGATCGTATGAAAAGGAATGGTGCGGTTCCGTATACGCTGAAACAGAAAGTGGAACTGGATCCGGACCGGATCCTGGATGAGATGGCTGAAGTGTATGCGCTGAATCCGGACCTGGTCGGATGGCTCACGATTCCAGGCACGAACATGGACTATCCTGTAGTTCAGCCCGCAGATGAAGCAGGGATGCAGTACTATCTGGATCATGATTTCTACGGAAAAAAGAACAAAAATGGTGTCCTGATCATGGACTGTCTGTGTGATGCGTATACGCCGTCATACAATCTCCTGATCTCAGGGCATCATCTGTCCAACGGTCAGATGTTCAGCCATCTTACGGATTATGCAGAGAAGTC
>ONWQ01000348.1 GCA_900321565.1 uncultured Eubacteriales bacterium | reverse complement strand
AACTCTGAAGTACATCTGAAAGATGCTTTCTGGCAATTCCGCGCGGTGTCACCGGAAAAACGCATGGTGGAATTGCGTCATGAATTGGAACAATTGAAGTTTCAGCTCATGAGAAATATAGAACAGATTGTAAATACGCAGAATCATGCAGTTAAACAGATTCAGACACGTCTTAATTCCATTGCACCACAGCATGTCCTGGAACGTGGCTATGCTTTTGTTACGGAAGGTACCCGCGTGATTACACGGTGCTCAGAAGCAACGGAGCTGATGCAGCTGCATTTTTCAGATGGTTCCATTGATGTGCAGCGTGTACGATCACAGTCAGATCAGGAATCATAAGCAAAGGAGAGAGGTTACGTGGAAAATGAAAAGCTGACGTTCGAAGAACGTCTGAAACAGGTTGAAGCACTGACTCAACAGCTGGAAAGTGGAAAGACAGGCCTGGAAGAATCAATGAAATTATTTGAAGCAGGCATGCAACAGCTGAGCTCTCTGGAAAAGGAACTGAATCAGGCTCAGCAACTGCTGACTGTAATCCGTCAAAAGTCTGATGGTACGATATCCGAAACAACAGCAACTGAGGCGCAGTAATCATAGCAAAAGATGTCTGGGGGAATGAAGGCATGCGAACCATGCAGGAATATGTCGACAAAGTAGAAGAAGCATTACAACTTTGTCTTCAGAATCGGCAAACCGCTGCGGATCGTCTTTTACAGGCCATGCGCTACTCATTATTGTCGGGAGGAAAACGACTTCGTCCAGTGCTGCTGCTTGCAGCCTGCGAAATGGGCGGTGGACAGATAGAAGAAGCTATGGCATATGCTTGTGCACTTGAAATGATACATACCTATAGCTGCATTCATGATGATCTTCCGGCGATGGATGATGATACGCTTCGACGAGGCAAGCCTACGAATCATACCGTCTTTGGTGAAGCCATGGCAATTCTGGCTGGAGACGGGCTGTTGAATGAAGCCGCAGAGTGTATGCTGAATGATGCATTGCATCGTTCGGATATGCGTGGTGTGCGTGCTGCAGAAGCTATCCTCAGGCATGCGGGAATCACCGGGATGATTTCCGGGCAGGTGATGGATATGCAGGAGGAAGGACAGCCTGTAACAGAGGGAACAGTCCGGTATATTCATACCCACAAAACAGCTGATTTGATTATTGCTCCTATGGAAGCCGGCCTGCTGCTGGCCGGGGCTTCAGAACAGGAAATCCAATCAGGCATAGCATACGGAATGCATCTCGGGCTAGCATTTCAGCAGATGGATGATCTTCTGGACGTTGTCGGAGATGTGAAAACGCTCGGCAAACAGACGGGAATGGATGCCGAAGAAGGCAAGCAGACATGGGTCGCACTTCGTGGCATTGAGCGGACGAGGGAAGATATTCTCGCGGAAACTCAACAGGCAGTCAGTGCGCTTGGTATATTTGGAACTCGTGCAGTTTTTTTTGAACAGCTGGCATTTGCTCTTGCGCACCGGCTTCGATAATAAAGAAACAGAGGCGAACCCAATTGGCTGAAATCTTTAAGAATCACGCTTGGCTTTGTGCAGTTTCAGCATGGTTTGCTGCACAGGCATTGAAATTGTTGATCTCCTGGGCATTGCATGACCAACTGGACTGGCACAAGTTTGTTTCAGCAGGCGGGATGCCTTCGTCACATTCTGCAATGGTTGTAGCTTTAACTCTTAGCATTGGTATACAAGATGGATTTGATTCCTCATTATTCGCAGCCTGCTTTGTTCTCGCAGCCATCGTAATGTATGATGCAGCAGGTGTACGCCGAGAAACGGGGAGACAAGGCCAGGCTATTAACCAGATCCTTCAGAGTGCGATTTTTGACGGAAGACCGATTTCAAACACAGAGATGAAAGAAATTGTCGGGCATACACCACTGGAAGTATTCGGTGGATTTTTATTGGGTGTGGTATGTGCACTCGTTTGGAATATATGATAAATTACAGGAGGTAGATACTTATGGATCATTTTCTGGAAGAGGTTGTTGTGAAAAAGAATCGCGGACTGGATGAAATTGCTTATTACATCAGCTTTGTTATCATGATATTGTTTGCGTTTCTGGCCATGTTTAACATATCCATGGTGCTGCAAACCTTTGCCATGGGACAGCCTTATTGGTTCGGGCTTGTGATCGGACTGGTGGAGGCAGGAATTGCTGTTGCGCTGTTTTTATTCAGGGATCGCCTTCGCACAGAATATGAGTACACGTTTACCAATGGAGCTCTCGATTTTGCTCAGGTTTACAATAATAAGAAGAGGAAAAGTCTTGGAAGCCTGAATGTAAAGAACGTTGAGGCTTTTGGTAAAGTCTCTTCTTCTTCATTCCAGAGATATGTATCCATGCCTGGCATGAAGCAGAGCCGCTGGTTCCTGAACCGTGGTGCAGAACTATACTACTTCTTTTTCCAGAAAGATGGAAACAAGCGTATCATTGTACTTGAGCCAAGCGCAGAAATGGTAAACAATATCAAGCTATACCTTCCTTTTGGTGCAGCACAGGACTGAGGCGTGTATGACGGAACGAATCTACCTTGACAATAGTGCGACTACAATGCCCAGTGCATTTGTTATGGCATGTGTGGATCGCTGTATGCAGGAAGCCTGGTATAATCCGTCGGCGTTATATCGTCCTGCAATGATTGTGCAGAAAAGTATGGATGAAGCACGCAGATTGTGTCTTGCTGCTGTAGACGCGGAAGGAGAACAATGTGTTTTTACTTCCGGCGGCACTGAAGCAGATAATCTTGCGATACTTGGCCATTTACAGAGAATCAGACAGAAAGGTCGGGTGCTGATTTACCAGAGTGAGCATCCGGCTGTTACTGCCTGCATCCCAGAAATTGAACACATGGGATTCCAGGTGGAAACCATTGCACCGGATCATGAAGGAATCGTTGATCTGAACCGTCTTGAAAAACAGATGGGAACAGATGTTGTCCTTATGGTTATTATGCAGGTCAACAATGAAACCGGCGCAATCCAGCCGATTCAGGATATTGCCCGGCTGAGAGACCAAAAATGTCCCGATGCTGCAATTCATGTGGACGGAGTCCAGGGATTCCTTCGGGTACCTTTTTCCATGCATGCACTGAATATTCAGTCATACGCTTTATCGGGCCATAAGATTCATGGGCTGAAAGGTACAGGCGCGTTGATCTATCAGAAACAGTATAAACTGGCTCCGAGAATGCTGGGCGGAGGGCAGGAAATGGGGGTTCGGTCCGGGACTGAGAATACCATTGGAATTCTTGCTCTGGGGGAAGCGATCCGCACGTACCCTAAGGAAGCCAATGCGCATATGTGTAATCTCAAACACGTCCTATATGATGCATTGCGGGAGCGGGTACCGGGATTGCGACTGAACGGACCGGAGCCCGGCAGCGCAGCAAGCGCACCGCATATTCTGAATGTCTCTCTGTGCCCGGTTCGCTCACAGACTATGATGTTTGCACTTGAAGGAGATGGCATATTGGTCTCCGCGGGATCAGCGTGCTCAAGCCACAGGCAGAAAGTCTCGCCAGTGCTTACAGCGATGGGTATAAGTCCAATGGAAGCTGACTGTGCAATCCGATTCAGTTTATGTTATTCCTTAACTGAAAGGGACATACAGACTGTTGCGGAACGTGTACAATCTCAGTACCAAGTATTAGCCAAATATACAAGAAGATAAGGCGGGGGATAGCTTGCGAAAATTACTTCTGGTACGGTATGGGGAGATTTTTCTTAAAGGACTGAATCGACCGTATTTTCTCAAGGCTTTGGTTGAACGAGTCAGACATGCGACCAGTGCATATGGTGGAAATGTCTGGCTGCATGATGGTCGCATTTTTGTAAGCGATGTAACGGATATGGAAGCTTGCGCCTCAAAAATTGCCAGAGTCTTTGGTGTTCACAGCATATGTTTTGCGGTTGAAATGGAAAAGGATTCGTTTGACGCGATCTGTGATCAGTCAGTGGAAATGATGCGGGATCTGCACGGGACTTTCCGTGTTAACGCAAGACGTTCTGACAAAAAGTATCCCCTCGACTCTCCAAAAATCAATGCTGAGATTGGTGAGCGTATTCTGCGCCGTTGTGCACAGCTGAAGGTAGATCTGCATCATCCGGACCATATACTTGCGGTTGAAATCAGGGATTTTTGTTATTTGTATGTACGGATTATACCTGGATCAGGAGGTATGCCGGTCGGGACAAACGGGAAAGCGATGCTTCTTCTGTCAGGCGGAATTGATTCCCCGGTAGCTGGCTACCTGATTGCAAAGCGCGGTGTTAAGATCAGTGCTGTACACTTTCATTCCTATCCGTACACATCTGACAGAGCAAAAGAAAAGGTGCTTGATCTTGCGCGGATTCTTTCAGAATATGCATGTGGCATTAAAGTGTATATAGTACCTTTTACAGAAATTCAGATGCAGATCCATGAAAAATGTCCGGAAGAGTATTCAACACTGATCATGCGCAGGTTTATGATGCGCATTGCACAGAATTGTGCTGAACTGGACCGTGCTCAGGCACTGATCACTGGTGAATCCATAGGACAGGTAGCTAGCCAGACTATGGAAGCATTGCAGACAACCAATGCAGTGGTTTCATTACCTGTATTTCGGCCGTTGATTGGTTCGGATAAGTCAGATATTATCGAGATTGCGGAAAAAATCGGGACTTTTGAAACCTCATCGTTACCATATGAGGACTGTTGTACAGTCTTTACGCCAAGACATCCGGTCACGCGTCCCAAGCCTGACAGGGTCGCGGCAGCAGAATCCGTATTGGATGCGGAAGAGCTGATCAGTAAGGCAATGGCCGGGATAGAGATAGTTCAGGTATAATATGGACGCTTGACAAAAAATTGTCATACTTTCGAAATCAAGCTTGCCTTGATGATACAGATATGCTATGATTTTCAAAGTTGAGTCGGAGTATTCTGGCTCATGCTACTTAATCGAAGATGTTTCAAACAACATAAGGAGAGTGTTGAACATGGCCAAGAAAACGATTGATGATATCCAGGTTGCTGGCAAACGGGTCTTAGTTCGCTGTGATTTTAATGTACCTATGAAAGATGGAAAGATCACAAACGATAAGCGTATTGTAGCTGCATTGCCGACCATTGAAAAGCTGATCAAAGATGGCGGAAAGGTTATTCTTTGCAGCCATTTAGGAAAGCCCAAGAATGGCCCGGAAGCTAAGTTTTCCCTGGCTCCTGTAGCTGACAGACTTTCTGAATTGCTTGGCAAAAAAGTGGTGTTTGCTGATGATGACAATGTCGTTGGTGAGAATGCAAAAGCTGCCGTTGCGGCGATGAAAGACGGCGATGTCGTACTGCTGCAGAATACCCGGTTCCGCAAGGAAGAAACAAAGAACATCGAAGATTTCTCCAAAGAGCTCGCATCCCTTGCGGATTGCTATGTGGACGATGCTTTCGGTTCATGCCACCGTGCACACTGCTCAACCGCTGGTGTGACAGCGTTCACTTCCCCCAATGTTGCTGGATATCTGATCGGCAAAGAACTGTCAGTGATGGGCAAAGCTCTTGAAAATGCAGATCGTCCATTTGTTGCTGTTCTTGGCGGCGCCAAAATTGAAGACAAACTGAATGTAATCAATAACCTTCTTGAAAAGGTAGATACCTTGATCATTGGTGGTGGAATGGCTTTTACTTTCCTGAAAGCCAAGGGATATGAAGTTGGAAAATCTCTGCTGGATGAGAGTAAAATTGAATATTGCAGCGATATGATGAAAAAGGCCGCTGAAAAAGGTGTCAAGCTTCTGCTGCCGGTGGATACGGTTTGTGTAGCTGCTTTCCCGGATCCTATTGATGCTCCGGTAAACACGGTGGTTGTTGATGCTGATAAGATCCCTGCTGATATGGAAGGCTGCGATATCGGTCCTAAGACTCAGGCATTGTATGCAGCGGCTGTTAAAGATGCTGCAACGGTTGTTTGGAACGGACCGATGGGCGTGTTTGAGAATCCGACCCTGGCAGAAGGAACTCTGGCAGTTGCAAAAGCCATGGCTGAAAGCAAGGCGGTAACGATCATTGGCGGCGGTGATTCCGCTGCAGCAGTTGAGCAGATGGGTCTGGCTGACAAGATGACGCATATTTCAACCGGTGGTGGTGCTTCTCTGGAATTCCTGGAAGGCAAGACACTTCCCGGTGTTGCATGCCTGGATGAGAAATAATGTTTTCGATCTCGGCGTTCCACACTAAGCGGGAACGCCGATTTTTATAAAAAGAAAGGATGAACTACAATGCGAAAGCCCATTATTGCAGGTAACTGGAAAATGAACAAAAACCCAGCCGAAGCGAAGGCGCTGGTGGCAGAACTGAAGCCTTTGGTAAAAGATGCAAACTGTGATGTGGTTGTCTGTGTTCCTGCAACTGATTTTGAATCTGTCAGAACTGAAATAGCAGGGACGAACATTCATCTTGGTGCCCAGAATGTCCATTTCAAAGAGAGTGGTGCATATACTGGTGAGCTTTCCGCAGATATGCTGTGCTCTTCGGGCGTGGAGTATGTGATTATTGGGCACAGTGAACGGCGTCAGTATTTTGGAGAAACGGATGCAACTGTCAATCAGCGTGTACTGGCTGCTGTAAAGGCTGGCTTGAAAGTGATCCTTTGTGTGGGTGAAAAGAAGGAAGAACGAGAAGCTGGTTATACCGATGCTCTCGTTGAATATCAAACACTGATCGCATTAACCGGACTGACTGATGAACAGGTTTCTGAAGTGGTCATAGCTTATGAACCGGTATGGGCAATTGGGACTGGTCTTACTGCTACTGATGAACAGGCCAATGAAACAATCGGCGTTATTCGTAAAGGTATAGAACGCAAGTATGGGAAAGATGTAGCAGAAAAGGTACGGATCCAATATGGTGGTTCCATGAAACCCGGGAATGTTAAAGGCCTTATGGCACAGCCGGAAATCGATGGCGGCCTCATTGGCGGTGCTTCTTTGAAAGCTGCGGACTTTTCTGCGATTGTGAATTTTGATAAATAAATTCAAAGAACCCCCGCATTGCGGGGGTTCTTTTTAAGGAGCAATATCTTATGTTGATCCGAAATGCAAAACTGTTCTTGGATAGCCGTTTTATAGAAGGTCAGGATATACGAGTACATCATGATCGTGTTCAGGAAATTGGAAGTCGGTTGGCAGCTGGTTTGTATGAAAAAATACTGGATGTCGAGGGAGACTTTGTCCTTCCGGGTTTTGTGGATGTACACATTCATGCGTTTCGTGGACATGATACCATGCAGGGCAGGGATGCAGTGCGATGCATGAGCGAAGAATTATATCGGGAAGGTGTTGCCGCTTTCTGTCCGACAACCATGTCTGCATCGATTGAAGACACGCAGATGGCAATTACCGGAATTCGTAGTGTTATGCATGAGCCGCCGATTAAAGGTGCACGTGTGCTTGGTGCACATTTGGAAGCTCCCTTTCTTCAGATAACAAAAGCTGGAGCACAGCGCAGTGAGTTTTTCAAAGAACCTTCACTGGCGGTGTT
>ONWQ01000222.1 GCA_900321565.1 uncultured Eubacteriales bacterium | reverse complement strand
GCCCGTGACAGAAATATGTCGGATGGTATTCCTGCACAAGATCAAGAAAGCAATCGAAGCCACGATGTGCATTGTCCTGTGCATCACCGTACCCGGTAATGGCGGCATGGGTAACTACCATGTCCACACCGCCCATTTTCCGGATTTCTCTGCGCAGTTTCTGAATGCGCTTGCGCATTTCTTCTTCAGAGTACTGATATGGTTCATTAAGGGAATAGCGTTTACAGCCGCCCAGGCCCAGTATACGGATGCCCTGATATTCGACCACACGGTCATCAATACATTCGCAGCCTTCCGGTGGCCGAGTCCGGTATCCGGAATCATGGTTCCCCGGAATATAGAAAAGCGGTTTGTTCCCCATGGTAACCAGAAACTCAAGATAATCCTTTTTCAGGTCCCCACAGGATACAATCAGGTCAATCCCTTCCACCCTGCTCGGCTGGAAGTGTTCCCATAATGCCGGACATTCCATATCGGAAACCAGTAGCACTTTCATACTATTCCCTTTCCCTTATGAGGCACTTCAGGTCAGACAGTTTTCTCTACTTCCACTGTCCGGATCGCATCGCGTACCTCTGCATCCGTTTCGTCAGGTGTGGATGCTTCACCTGATATGCTGTTTTCTGTCTCATTCACACTTTCTGTTTCCCTGGGCGCAGTGTACGGTTTCAGCGCCAGCAGCTGCGTTGTTTCCCTTGCCATGGGCAGCAGTTCTTCCAGGTTCGGAATATGACCTTCTACGTTATCACACAGCCAGTTGATATTCATGATTTCTTCAGGCATGAACCGTTCTTCGCCATCATTGCGGATCATGCCGGCCTGATCACGGATCACGCATTCAAACGGTTTGATTGTACCATCAATCAGGCCATTGCGCAGAATCGATGCAAGCTGTGCAACACCGGACGGGACAATATCGGAAAGCACTACATCAATAACGCCGCTGTTCATACCCCACCAGTAGCTTACCGCACTGGCCTTGGACATGTCAAATGCTTTCCATCCGCCATTCATAACCCCGCGCACAATCTGTTCATACATCCGGCCCCAGTCCCAGAAATCCGAAGTCAGCGGCTCCAGCCTGCCGTTTGCGGAAAATCTGGAGGTGTTCCATCCGATACTCCCGTCACTGGTCAGCTGGTTTACCGCCGGGTGTCCGGAAACAATGGCTACACCCTGGCTCTTAAGGACCTCCAGATGGTTGCCTTCCAGGCATGACCACTTCAGAAGGACCCGCGCATTCGGGTTTACCATTCTTGCACCGAGTGCAAAAGCATTCACCGCGGCCGGCACACCGAGAATCGGATACCTTGCGATATATCCGATCGGGTGATCACCGGACATGGCACCGGCAATGGCACCGGCAATGAACTTGGCTTCATAGATGCGGCTGTAGTATGTGCGTACGCCCGCAAACGGCACAGTCAGTGCACAGACCAGCACCATCAGTCCCGGATGCATGGCCGCAACCTTACGTGCATATGCAATCAGTGTCGGAGCCGTCACGAACATCAGCTGTACGCCCTCTTTGCTCACAGCCTGTTCCATGATCTCGGATGCGTTCTCCTTACTCACGACGTAAGTGTGTACGCTGATTTCACTGCCCATGCTCTCTTCCAGCGCCTTACGCCCGTCATCATGCCCACGGGTCCAGGGACTGTTATCCGGTGTATCCACATAAATGAACGCAATCTTCAGCCTGGGCTTTGTGATCCCGTCAAACAGTTTGGAAACAATGCTCTTCTCCGGGATCTCGGGTTCTGTTGAAACAGCGACCGGTTCATCCTCAGCATAGAACTTCAGGTCCGGGAGCACGGTCATGACACGCTTGCGGATCTCCGAACTGCTCAGTTTCTTGAGCTCATCATACGGGTAGATTTCAAGACATTCGAGAATAATATCACTGCGGCCGCGGTTCCCGACACTTTCCAGAATATGCTCATCGCATACTTCACGGAAATGATAGTGCATGAACAGAAAGTCTGCCCGCTCATCATCCGTCCACACATGATCCGGCTCAAACCCGAGCAGTTTCTGCAGTTTGGCATAGCAGCCCACGCGCCGGAAAATCATCTGATAGATGCCACTGAGCTTATAGAAATCCATGAACTCATAATAAGCCCTGACATTTTCTGCTTCAGACCATGTAGGAATAATGCGTGTCACATGCGCGGTGATTGTCGGTGCGCCAAAGGACTTCAGCACGCTGACTCGTTTATGTCCTTCCTGAACATAGAACCTGCCCATGTATTCAAGGCAGACAATCGGATCCGTGATGCCTTCTGTGCCCAGGTGCGCCGTACACAGATTGATCCATTTGTCAGAAAACTCCGTCATCATCGGCAGGATCGGCATGAAGTTTCCTGCAAACGCGGCTTTGCGTCCGCTCGCCAGTGTCCCGACAATACTGTCCGTCGGAATATCAATGATTCCCATGTCCACACGGGCTGCGGACATGGATTCGTTATAGATTTCTTCCAGTACGCGGGGGTATGGACTGATCCCCTTTGCCTGGCAGTCATTATAGTACTTCTGCCCTGCTCTGAGTGCAGCACGATACTGTTCAATTGCATTGGTTCTTTCGCTCATAATACTCCCTTGCTTTTCAGGATCTCCTGAATGTCACAGTTTTCCAGCTTCAGCATCAGGGGCCTTACCATCCATGCGGATGCATATGCCCTGTGCGTCTTTATTGTACGCCTTCTGTCAATGACACAATTCCGGAGATTCTTCGCCCATACACGACAGGAAGCTGCTGGTTGCGGAATACACAGAATCTACTTTTCATGAAAGAAAGAATGCTTTATAATCTTGCTCATTCCACCGGAAAGGATGAACAACCGTGAAGATCCAGCCATTTGCCGTTGAAGAATGGATGAATGCCTACGAAACCCGATGCCGGTACAATATTGCCGAAACCTGTGTCGACTCCATTTCCCTGGATCAGCTGTTTGAACTGGCAGGACAGGACAGGGATGCCTTTTTCCGCAAAATCAGCTCAGTCCGGCTGACCTATGGAGATATTGAAGGCTATCCGCCTTTTCTGGAGGGTATTGCCCGGCTGTACCGGAATATTCAGCCTTCCGAAGTGGTCGTCACGCATGGTGCCGCCGGTGCGAATCATCATCTGTTTTATTCCCTGATCGAGCCCGGAGACCATGTCGTAACCGTGGTCCCGACCTACCAGCAGCTCACGTCCATCCCGGCTTCCTTCGGAGCAAGGGTGGATACGCTGAGGCTGCGCAGTGAGAACCATTACCTGCCTGACCCGGCAGAACTTCGTGCACTGGTCACAACGGACACACGGCTCATCTGCATCAACAACCCGAACAATCCCACAGGCAGTCTCATGCCACCGGCATTGCTGAATGAAATCGTTCAGATTGCACGGGACAATGACTGTTATCTTCTCTGTGATGAAGTCTACCGGCTGCTCACACAGGAACCCGGAGAACTGTCGCCATCCATTGCCGACCTGTACGAGAAAGGCATCTCTGTATCCAGCATGTCCAAGGTCTTCTCTCTGGCGGGCCTGCGGCTTGGCTGGATCGCTACCCGGGATTCCGGTCTCAGAGCAGCCTGTCTGAGTCACCGGGATTACAACCATATCAGCTGCGGCCTGTTTGATGAACGTGTAGCCGCAATCGCGCTCGGTGCTTCTGCAAAACTCCTGGAACGCAGTCGTGGGATCATCCGGGAGAACCTGCAGATTCTGGATGACTTTATCCATCGCCAGCCGCATCTTCAGTATGTGCGGCCTTCTGCCGGCACAACTGCCCTGGTCCGGTATGATCTGGCCATGGACTCCCGGCAGTTCTGCACCACACTCTGCGAGCGTTACGGTGCGCTGGTCACACCTGGTGACTGCTTTGATGAGCCACGCGCCTTCCGTATTGGCTATGCCTGCCGAAAAGAAGAGCTTGAGCAGGGACTGGCCGCACTGGAGCGCATGCTCAGGGACTGCTCACAGGCCTGAACGGATGGACTTCCATCCGTTTTTTCAGTTGTTCTCAAGCTGTGGATATATGCCGTCCATTACCAGAGCCTGAAGCGCTTCCCCGTTCCTGTTCCATGCAGTCACCGTGACCACAGCATCCACAGCTGGGAAGACCACACTCCACTGGCCATACTTCCCGTCCGCACGATAGGAGTCATGCTTGCCGCGCCAGAACAGATATCCATAGCCGTCCCCGCCATTGTCCACCTGTTTGCCCGTGCACGCTTCAATCCAGCTTTCCGGTACCAGCTGACGATCCGCCCAGCGGCCTTTCTGCAAGCACAGGACACCCAGCCGATGCAGTTCACTGAGCGTCAGGAACAGTCCGCCGGCACCGAAAATATGTCCCAGGGGATCATGCTCCCAGGTGGGATTCCGTATGCCCATGGGCTCGAACAGACGCGGCCTGAGATAACTCACCAGATCACAGCCGCACCGTCTTTCCACAAGAACGCCGGCCAGGTATGGTCCTGCATTACTGTACATGAATACACTGCCCGGTGCATGCTTCCATGGTGTCCGCAGGGCCAGACGCACCCAGTCATCTTCCTGCAGGAGCGGCCTTTCTGCACCCATCAGTATCGGTTTTTCCTGCCCCAGGCACATGGTCAGCAGGTCCCTGACCGTTGCTTGGGCAAGGTATGCACCCGGCTCCGCCTCCAGTTCATCCCGGAATGCATCTGTCAGTTTTTCGTCCAGGCTCAGAAGGCCTTCCCGGGCCGCAATTCCGACAGCAAGCGCTGTAAACGACTTGGATGCCGAATAGATATTCCGCCGGCATTCGTCCTCCCAGTGGTATACGCCCCGGTCTTCGCCATGCTGCGTCACACGCAGACCCAGTACACCTGCATTCCTGGCAGTCTGGTCCAAGCTGGTCAAATCGATTTTCTTCATTGCAGTGTTTCCTTTCCGGTATCCGGAAGTCGTGCATCCTTCCGGCTTACCCGTTCCCAGTCAAACAAATCCACCAGTTCTGCCATACTCACCGGTCTGTTCTCCGGAATCAGGCCCAGGGCATATGCAAGCATGCCCCGTACACCGGAAGCACCATACCGCTGCTGCAGCACAGCAAAGCCCAGTGCCTGATCACGTTTGGCCAGCCGCTTCCCGTGCACATCACAGATCAGCGGAATATGCGCATATGTCGGCACAGGTGCATTCAACAGTTCCATCAGATACATCTGCCTCGGCGTCGCGGAAAGAATATCCCGTCCACGCACCACTTCATTCACGCCACTGTATGCATCATCCACCACCACAGCCAGCTGATACCCGAACAGACCATCTGACCTTCGGATCACAAAGTCACCGCACTGTGTTTTCAGGTTCTCTCTGTATACGCCCTGAACGCGGTCCCGGAGCATATACTCTCTGTCCGGAACACGGACTCGCCAGGCCGGATGCCGTGTAAGGCTGCGGACACGGCGCTGTTCCGGACTCAGTCCGGCGCATGTGCCCGGATACACCCGCTGGGTATCCCCCGCATTCGGTGCAAGACTTGGGTTCACCAGTTCAGCACGGGTACAGAAGCATGGATACAGCACACCCATCCGATCCAGCTTCCGGAACGCATCTTCATAGTATTCCGTACGCCGGCTCTGCCACAGCGGTTCCTCATCCCATTCAATGCCGATCGCTTCCAGGTCCCGCATGGCCTGCCATGCCCATACAGGCGGACATCGCGGTACATCCAGGTCCTCCACGCGCAGCAGAAAACGCCCGCCCTGTGCACGAGCGGAAAGATAGGCCACCAGTGCACAGGCCAGATTACCCAGGTGAAGCGGGCCACTGGGGGATGGCGCAAACCGGCCGACCGTCTGATGTTCCCCTGCCACCCGCTTCACCTCATTTCTCAAACTTTTTCGCCTTATGCCTGTGTCAGCGGGATCCCGAATGTCAGGATCTCAAACGGACTGTAAGGAATTTCCTCCACAGTGCGCTCAGGATCCTCCAGAAGGTTCATGACTGTTACAGGCTGTCCTGCACGGAATACACCCCGTGCACCATCCTGCTCGCTCAGACGCACAATCAGGAAACGCCCGTCCTCCGAGCACTTCATGGACTGCAGTATGAGGCCGGTACCTTCCAGAGCACTCCGCAGGGATTCCGGAACAGCCAGTTCTGCCGGAACAGCCGCGCAGTTGAACGCCAGCGCTCTTCTGTTCACTCCGGCCTGCACAGCATCCCCGTCATGCGGCACAATCTGATAGCAGAAATCATGATGCCCCATATCTGATTCAATATCAGGGCGTATGGTTGAGCGCAACAGGCTCAGTGAAATCTCCCTGCCCTCCAGGCCCACACCATACTTTCCTTCATTCAGGAAAGCCACACCGCGTCCCTGTTCAGACAGATCCATCCATTTGTGGTGACAGACTTCGAAGCGTGCTTCCTGCCATGTCGTATTCTTCGTCAGTTCACGGTCAATATACCCGGCGCTTGTATCACACCGCAGGGTCCGGGTCAGGATATCCGCGCCAAAGTTCACTTTCAGCAGACGGTGCTTTTCATGCCAGTCTGCCAGCAGTTCGACTTCCACAGCATCATCCTGCCTGAAAAAGCGTATATGCATGGTCAGGCTGCTGTTCTGCGTGCCAAAGCGTGCAGTCAGCTCAGCTGCCTCGGCATCCTGTGCCGTCAGATGCAGACCTTCCACAAGGGTGAGTGCTTCCTCCACATCCTTATAGTTCGGCAGAATGTCCCAGGCATCATACACACCCGGATGATCTGCATACAGATGCAGACGGTTGAAGCCACAGCCTTCACGGACCAGGTTCTGCGAATCCCCGCAGCGGAGAAGACTCTCAAAGGAACCATCCGGCCGCAGTACTGCCTGATAACGTCCGGTCTTCAGCTGCACTCTTCCGTCCTCCAGTACCGTCTGCGTGTACCACTTGTCCTCCCCTTCCGCAGGCAGGCATGTCACACGGTCCAGTGCCCGTGCCTGCATGCGCACGAAACTCCCGCGTACACCATGCCGCACAAATGCACCATCCGGGTTTTCCCGGAAACGGACCGCATCCCAGGCAAAGTTCCACGGGTTGGAGCAGCTGCCTTCCGGCTGTCCTGCACTCAGCAGATCAGTCAGATCTTTCTCGACCTCCCGGTAATCGCGCATGGCATCTTCATAAACCGGATGAATATGCGAACCAGGCAGGATATCATGGAACTGATTCAGGAGTACTTTCTTGTAATCCGCCCGCAGCTGTTCAGCAGGATATGCCTCACCCTTCAGTGCGCGCAGGGCATACACAAGTTCGGTTGCCCTCAGGAGCAGTTCAAGCCTGCGGTTCATGCGCTTGATCTCACTCTTGGTCGTAAACGTGCCCCGGTGCATTTCCAGGTACAGTTCACCGTCCCACACCGCCAGTTTGTCATTATCCTTCAGGTTCTTGTGCAGGAAATCCGCACCGCCCGTTACTTCGGTCTTGGGCATCACGGAGACCTTCGGGAAGCGGCGGATCATCTCAAGCATTTCTTCAGTCGCGCCGCTGCCGCCATCCCCGTAACCATACATACTCAGGGTCTGCCCGCCGATTTCCTTGTCCTGATATGCTTCCCAGTTTTCCTGAATCTGACTGGGCATGTTCCAGGTGATAAAGTGCGTCGGCGGTACACAGGCATAGACTTCACTGCCGTCAATCCCGCGCCAGATGAAATTATTGTGCGGGAACCGGTTGGTATCGTTCCATGTTGACATTTTATTGGACACAAAATAGTCCACCCCGCTCTTTTTCAGAATCTGGGGCATGATCCAACTGTTGCCGAACACATCCGGCAGCCAGGCATTGTCCAGTGTTTTCCCGAAAGCCCTGCGGAAGTAGTGCTGTCCATACAGAAACTGCCGGACCAGGCTTTCCGCACAGGGAACATTACAGTCCGGTTCGACATACATGGCACCGACCGGCTCAAACTGCCCGCTGGCTACCTTCTCCTTCAGTTCGGCAAACAGTTCGGGATAATACTTTTCCAGTGTCTCATATGTATAAGCCTGGGTATGCGTATAGCGGAATTCCGGATACCGGTCCATCAGCCGCAGCTGAATCAGAATGGTCCGTGCGTTCTTCTGCACTGCATGGATTCTCCGCCAGTAATATGCAATATCCAGATGCGAATGCCCTACCAGTGCCACATTCCCGCTGCCGTGGAAATCCGTATTGGCATAGATGACACGCTGTACATAGTCTGCTGCTTCATCCACGCCTTCCCATGTCTCAAAATCCACATAGTCCAGGCCCCGGCTCAGTTCCCGGAACAGAAACTTACGGTAATCTTCATTGAAGTACTCACAGTGTGCAATATCCATCAGAAGAATATAATCATACACCAGGGACTGCACGTTTTCCCGGACAGTTTCCAGGTACGCGCCTTCAAAGATCTGACGGCATCCGCGCTTGCTCAGGCTTGCAGGATTACGCTCATCATCCGGTTTGGAGCGGTTGTACGCTTCAATTTCGATGTACAGGTCATCAGTATCGATATACGGGTTCAGCAGCATGCGTTCCCGGTTCGGGTCCACACCACCTACATACCGACCATTGATCTTGACAATCATTTCTGCCGCTGTTTTCAGCCCAAAATACACGGGTTTTCTCTTCATGCGTTCCGGAATCACCACATGCCCGCGCAGGAAAGCCGTCCCGTCCGGCGTGAAATACAGATCACCCTTTTTCAGCAGGTGCTCTCCTTCCGGATCATATTCATATTCATTCTCTGCAATCTGGTGCGCATCCCGGATCCACAGGTCCGTAATCTCCTCCCGGTCTTCCACAATCCCGCGCTCCAGCCATCCGAAACGCAGGTCTGTCCATTCTTCCGGCCGCATGCTGCGCCGCACTACCTTGACGTGTGCCATCTTTATCCTCCTGTTTCATGCATTGTTCTCAGGTCAGGTGTCCCAGAAAAATGGTTTCTTCCGGATCGCGCGGATGCGCACCTGCTCATGGAATTTCTTTTCCAGTTCTGACTCCAGCCAGGCTACACACCGATCAAGAATCAGGCACTTGGAACACTCACCGCGGAAGATCAGTGTCAGTTCATCATCATCAAGGGATACAAATTCCACCCATCCGCCATCTCCCTGTAGTCTGGGGGCAAGCACGGTTTCGAGATACTCGCGCATGGCATGCTCTTCCTTTCTGTTTCCGTCTAAAGTTTACGGATAGCCATCTGCCAGCACTGGATGCAGGCTGTCCTGTTCTATACCAGGTCAGGTATCTGGCACGGATTTTATCATATTCTGGGTATTTGTTGAATCTTTTTTTACAAGTTGCCGTACCCTACCACAGCGATCAGCATGATAACAATGCAACCCATCTTGAGCGACGACTGCGGCAGCAGATCGCAAAGCATGCACTCAACTGTCCGCCAAAACATATGCATCTGCAGGAGATCAACTGGCTGAACATGCCCTGGCGCGCGGTATGTGAACCCGGAGCCAGCTTTGTCAATCTCTCAGACTTTTATGCACAGATGCAGTATGTCACGTTTGATCTGGCGACCGTCCTGATTGCACCGGAAAACTGTGTAATCACAACCCGCCTCTGGTCATGGACTGCCTGCGATCTTTCAAGCCATTCAGCACGCGGATCTCCGGCTTGCACTCCATAAAGGCGAAAACTCTGTCTATATTGCCTGCGAAACCCTGGGCATCAGGGATACACGCTCTGTGGTCGGTCTGCAGCTGCTTCACAGTCTGATCTTCTATTCCTGTGCACTGTTTGCTGGCCGGATGTAACCGGATGCCACATTCCCCAGAGCCGGCATGAAAGACCATGAGCTCGCGCAATGGGGCCAGGATCGGCTGAATGAATGGTTTGAGTGTTTCCAGTTTGATGGGTTTGAAGAATTCAACAGTGGTGTATACATGCTGGTCACGTTTGCAGCACTGCTGAACATCATCGATTTTGCAGGCGAGGTCGACCCTGCGCTTGCACAATCGGCGACCCGGGCTGCCGACCTGCTTCTGGAGCGCCTGGCCATGCACACATTCCGGGGTGGTATTCTTGCGCCTATGGGCCGCATTTACCGTTCCGTGCTCTATCCTTACCGACAGGGTTCCATGGCTCTGATGAACCTGCTTGATCCGGCTCAGCCCTGGGATTATGCGGAAGGCTGGCTGGCTTTTCTGGCCACAAGCCACTATCAGCTTCCGGAGCAGGCCGTACGGCTTCTGTCTGCTCAGATTCATGAAACCTATACTACAGGGAATGCATTGATCCGTCTGGACAAGACGGACGATACACTGCTCACATCCGTCGCATCACCGAGAACCGACGGTGCCCGGCGCTGGCCCAATATTGCTCTGGATTCCATGCCCTATCAGGAGGGCCATACTTACACACGGTCCATGAATGAACGCTTTCACGGGACTTCCTGTTTTGAACCCGGAACGCATGGATATCAGCAGCACCTTTGGTATGCTGCACTGTCCGGTGATGTCTTTCTGTTTGTCAATCATCCGGGGTCCACTTCTGAAGGCGGTGACATGCGTCCGGGATACTGGCACGGCAACAGTATCATTCCCGCCCTTACTCAGACACAGGATGAACTGCTGATGATTTACCGGATCCCCGACCATGACCCCGTGCATTTTGTCCACCTTTTCTGCCCCTTTGCACGTGCTGACCGGGTTGTGGAAGAGAATTACTGGCTGTTCCTGCAGAAGGATTCCGGTATGCTCGCATTCTGGACTTCTGCCCGGATGGAGCCTTTTGATGGTCTTCTCGCCGGGTGTGAACGCCGTATGTACGGTGACAGCACAGCCTGCGTGGTCCGCGTCTCCGGGCGGGAACAGGGACTGAGCTTTGAGGATTTTCAGGCAGACTGTCTTGCACACCCGCCCGTCTGGGATGACGTGCACTGCAAACTGCATACACGCAGCGCACACCTGGAATGGACACCGGGGCACGTCGAAACTCGGTGTCTGTAACCCTTATCTTTTCCGCTCCGGCATGGTATACTGTCAGACAGAAGCACTGTAACAGAATTCATCACGACAAATGACATACCATATGGGGAGGGCGCTATGAAACGACTGATTCTGCTGCTTGTACTGTCTCTCATGATTCTTACCGTCCCGACTGGCATTTTCGCTGAAAGTACATATGAGCTGGATACCGGTACCGGTTTCCTTCAGAACTGGACTGCAGGTGGCGATGTGATTCTGCCGTCCGAACTGGATGGTACTCCGCTGAAAGGTATCGCCAGTCGTGCGTTCCGCAACCGTGCCGACATCCAGAGTCTGGTCATCCCCGAACCGGTTGAAAGTCTGGGATACCAGGCGACGGATTATCTGCAGAACCTGACCAGCCTGACCCTGCCGCAGACACTGACGGCCATCAATGATCAGAATGTTTATTCGTGTCATGCGCTTGAACAGATCGTAATCCCGGAACGTGTCGCATGCATCGGCAAAGACTGTTTCTGTAACTGCAGCCGGCTGACTTCCGTGACCTTCGAGGGCCCATGCCCATACATTGACCCGTCAGCCTTTACCTATCTGCCTCAGGAAACCGTGTTTTATGTGCCTGATAATGAAATTGAGGCATACCGTGCCGCCTTGCCCCGCGGTGTGAACATCATGCCAAGCGGAAGGAATGCCACACGCACCAGCTATCTCGCGCCGGAAAGCGAGTTCAGCTTTGACACCGGCTCAGGAACCATCACCGGGTATTCCGGTCATGAAGCCGTTGTGGAGATTCCACGCAGCATTCATGGCATCCCTGTGACTGCAATTGGTTCCTATGCATTTGAGGATGTCGAAACCCTGTACATGGTCATCCTGCCCGAGGGTGTAACCAGTATCGGCGAAGGTGCCTTTGATGGCTGCGATGCACTCTTCCATGTGCATTTTCCCTCAACTCTGCGCACAATCAGCGCAGGAGCATTCTCCCGCTTTTCCGGGCATGAACTCTTTCTCCCCGAAGGTCTTGAAACCATTGGCGGTGAAGCATTCCGTGGTGCCGCAATCCGGAAGGTTGCATTCCCGGATTCCCTGCGTACCATTGGCTATGATGCATTCTACTTCAGTTCTCTTGAGGAAGCCACTTTTCCAGCTGGCCTGGAGTCCATTGGGTCGGGTGCATTTGCTAAGTCCAGTCTGAACTATCTGTGTTTCCGTGGGAATGTACTACCTCAAATCGCCAGCGATGCCTTCGACAGCATCAGTCTGAAGGATATCGATGTGTCTGCATACTCTTCAGCGGAAGAACGGGAAGCTATCCGTCAGTATTTTGCGGGACTTGGTTATGATGTCCAGGTCTGGCGTGCCCAGAATCCGTACGTGGAGTATGCGGATATCGAGCATTCCACATACCAGAAGCAGGATACCGGAGTGTTTATGACCGGCTACACCGGTGACATGACCCGGATCCGGCCGTTTGATACCGTGAACCAGGAGCTGGTGACCGGGATCGCTGACAGCATCTTTGAAGGGAACAGAAACATTCTCAGCTTTGCCGTCCCGCACAGTGATGCATTTACGACCATAGGAAACCGGGCTTTTGCCGGCAGCTCAGTCCAGCATGTGGACCTGTTTGATTCCGTGACTACCATCGGGGATGCCGCATTCCAGGGCGCAGACCAGCTGACCTCCATTGTACTGCCTGCATCCCTGACAAGCATTGGCGACGGTGCATTTGCAGACTGCACCAGACTGCACAGCATTACCATACTCTGCGATGCGGCACTGCTTCCGCCTGATACATTCCAGGGCTGTCCCCTGGTGGACACCATCACAGCACCCGGCTATACCACGGAAGAACTGTTCACGCGCTTTGGTCTGACACCGGCACAGACACGGTCGGATGCAGAAGTCACCCGGTTTGCCGGGAACTGGTACCTGAATCAGATCGAGCGCGGGGATGAGCGCATCAATGCCGCTGACCTGCAGCTGATCGACCAGTTGACACTGATGGCTGACGGAACAGTGCACTGGCGCACACGTCTGAATGCTGAAGACGGTGTGTGGTACACCTATGCCGGCGGCCAGCTCTGTGTGGATACAGACAGTCGTGTCCATATAATGAGCCAGCCGGAGCAGGGTGTTCTCATCGAAAACCTGGGAAATGAAGTCCGGACATACAGGAATGAGCCTCCGGTACCCACACCGCAAATCGAACCGCTTTCTGACCAGGACTATCAGACATACGGTGGCACCTGGTACGGACAGACCGTTACACTGAACGGTCAGGAAATGGATGCATCCGTATTCGGTAACATTGAACTGATCCTGAATCGG
>ONWQ01000129.1 GCA_900321565.1 uncultured Eubacteriales bacterium | reverse complement strand
CATAGCGGCGTTAAGCTCTGTCAGAAGATCCTGGCACGATCCAGCATATCAAGAGATTCATATCCACGATTCTGCCTGTTCGCACTTATGCCTCCAGGAACATATCCACGGTTTTTAGGTTCGCAAGGAACATATCCACGGATGTTGGTGTGCGGGAACATGTCAATCAAACCTTTATCAGTTCTTCCAGCGTCCTGAATAGAGTTTCCGGCTCTACTGGTTTGGACAGATGAGCATTCATTCCGGCCTGCAAACTGCGCTGGACATCCTCATCGAACGCATTTGCAGTCAGGGCAATAATGGGTATGGTTTTTGCGTCATCCCGGTCTATTGAACGAATTGCTCTGGTTGCCTCCAATCCATCCATCACGGGCATTCTTATATCCATAAGGATTGCATCATAGTAACCAGGCTCATGCTCGGCAAACTTGTCTACGGCAATCTGCCCGTTCTCCGCATGGTCAACTTCCATATCCCGCATGGCCAAAACCATCAACATAATTTCCGCATTTACTACCACATCTTCTGTCAGCAGAACTCTGCGGCCTGCGAGATCGGCTGTTTCTTTTATGAGCAGACTATTCTTCTTTTTGAAGGTCTCACGGAATTCATCCAGGACACTTCCCGCGAACAACGGCTTTGCCACAAACGTATCTACGCCTGCCGCCCTTGCCTCATCCGCGATATCCTCCCAGCTAAACGAAGTCAGGATAATGATTGGAGTTTCATCACCCACTGCGGCTCGGATCTGCCTCGTGGTTTCTAACCCATCGGTGTCCGGCATTTTCCAATCAACCAGTATCAGATTGTACGGTTCTCTTCTGGCATGGCGTACTTTCACCATATCCAAACCTTCTGCGCCGGACAGCGCCTTCTCGCAGGAAATACCAACTTGACTAAGAATGATCTGAGCGTGCTCGCAGGCGATGGGATCATCATCAATAACCAACACACAAATCTCATGTGGCTGCGGAATTCCTTCTTCATCAGATTCCACTTTGCGATCTGAATCAAGTAGTGTAATCGTGACGGTGAATGTCGTTCCTTTACCTTTCTCGCTTTCAACCTCAATATGCCCGTTCATCAATTCGACGATGCTTTTAGTGATCGGCATACCGAGACCGGTGCTTCCGTATTTGGTGGTAGCAGACGAGTCTTCCTGTGTAAAGGGCTCGAACAGTCTGGGCAGATACTCTTTGCTCATGCCTATTCCCGTATCACTTACGATAAGCCGAAGAACAGTCTTCCCATCAAAATGGGAAACTTCCTCTACAACAAAAAGAACAGTCCCGCCGCTCGGTGTAAACTTTACGGCATTGCCAAGGAGATTTAGCATCACTTGGCGCAGCTTCATGTCGTCGCCAATATAATAATCTTCGACCTTGCCATTCATCCGGCATTCATATTCCAGATCCTTTTCTTTGCATTGTCCACTGATTATAGTGTTGACCTGCGCCAGTGTCTTGGCAAAAGAGAACTCCTCGTTCTTCATGATCATGCGTCCAGATTCGATTCTGCTCATGTCAAGGATGTCATTAATGATTCCCAGCAAGTGATGAGCGGATACCCCAATTTTCTCCAGGTAGCTTCTGGTAGTGGCCGGGACGGATGGATCGTTCAGAGCGATACTATCCAAACCGATAATGGCATTCATGGGTGTCCGGATTTCATGGCTCATGTTTGACAGGAAGATTGTTTTTGCCCTGTTTGCCTCTTCCGCAGCGGAGAGCGCCTCGGCCAGCTGCTGCTGTATCCTCTGCTCAAGACGAACCTCATCATCCACATCTATAAAGCCCATCGTCGCCCCGATTCTCCCTCCGGGCATATGGACCTTTCCGAAATCAATCCGGTAATGTCTCTGTCCGGTAGGCAGATCACGGAGAAAACCAACAGAGAACTGTTCTTTTGTTTCAAACTGCTTCAGGATGTATGGGAGACCTATCTGCTCCTGCATCCGTTCCTGATCTTCCTTAGCGACCATCGTGGCAACATACTGCGTTTTCGTATCCGTGTATTTTGCATGGCTCAAAGCATTGCGGATGGCTTCTGAATGCACCTCATCCAAATCCGTGTGATACAGAGAGCACTTTTCTGTCACCACATCGTTTATCAGCCATACCGTGTTATAAGTGTTGGTGAGCGTGGCAATGACGGCATCACGGGTTGCCTTGTCGATTTCCCGCTGTTCCTTCTTTTCTGTGATATCAGAGATAAATACCACGTAGATGCCGCCGTATACCTTCGTCTCGCAATAATGGCCGTAATCGTCTACCCAGCGGATTTTCCCATCCTTACGGGTTATACGGTATTCCGCATAGTCCATCTGAGCTTCACTGGAATCAATCTGCTGAATGATTGATGTGGAAATGCGGTCGTAGTCTTCGGGATACACCATGCCTTTAAATGTAAAACCAGTCAAAGCCTTAAATTCTTCCAGATCGCTGCATCCGTAAATATCGACCACAGCTTTATTGGCATAGATCAGATCTTCAGGCTCCTCGGCTTTATAGATAAAGAAGCCTCCGGGCATGTGGGCTCCAATTTCCTCAATAACGGAAAGCGTGTATTCATTCAATTCAAAGTTGCTACCAAACATTAATTCCTGCCCCCTTGCAGACAATCGCGCCTATCGCCATAAAGGAACGGTCGATTGTTATTCTGACGTTTCCCGTTTTTCATATACAAGTCGTACATCGTACCCCAACCTTTCCATCATGGCGAGATATGTCTTATTGACGATTTTCTCAGGATGATTAATAAGGCGAGATACATATGGGCCGGAAGTGCCGACGTCTTCGCCGACTTTCTGCTGGCTTACTTTTTCCTCGATGCATTTTGTTTTCAAATCCAGTTCTATATTGTTCAGCAGCATAGCTTTCTCCTCACGAGGGTTATGTTCTTGCACTAATAGTCCAAGACATTGTATCATACTTCCGCGTATTTTTCCAGTCCCCAAAACGTAAAAAAGGCGCCCCCGAAGGAGCGCCTGCGTGATAGCTGTGTTTACATCTGGACCTCGGTCTCAAGACCGGATTTGAATTCAAAGTCGAGGTGGTCT
>ONWQ01000044.1 GCA_900321565.1 uncultured Eubacteriales bacterium | reverse complement strand
TGTTCTTGACGCCCTTTGTTCGCATCCTTATAATGTCATCACACTAATAGAATGAGGTGGTTCATTTGACGATACAGGATATGGTTCGAATCCTGAACGCCCGTGTACTTCTCGGAGAAGACAAGCTGGACACACCGGTCTATACCGCCTGCTGTTCTGACCTGATGAGTGACGTGCTCGCCTTTGTTGACGAAAAAACCGTACTGATCACCGGACTGACCAATCCACACGTGGTACGCACCAGTGAAATGCTGGATCTCAAGTGCCTGGTTTTCGTGCGTGGGAAAGTCCCGACACAGGATATCCTGGACAGTGCAGATGAACAGGGCCTCGTGGTGATCACGACCAAGCTGACGGCTTTTTCCGCATGCGGCATGCTGTATGCCGAAGGCCTGCGCGGTGTTCCTGTGCCCACCTCCTGGGATTCGGAGGATAAGTAATATGGAAGAGCTGATTCGCAAGGTCTACCCGGTTGCGCAGGCTGACTATGTCAGTGCAGGGCATGCAAGCGCTGACATCAAGCGCACACTCAAACAGCTGGGGGTCGGCGGAGATGTCCTTCGCCGTGTTGCTGTTGCCTCCTATGAAGTGGAACTGAACCTCGTCATTCACTCTCTCGGCGGAGACCTGACACTTCGTGTTCTGCCTGACAGTGTGGAACTGATCTCTGCGGACCGCGGTCCCGGTATTGCCGATATCAGCATGGCCATGCGGGAGGGATTTTCCACTGCCAATGATGAAGCGCGTTCTCTCGGTTTCGGTGCAGGCATGGGCCTGCCTAATATGAAGCGCAATGCTGACCGTTTTGACATACAGTCCACACTGGGTGTGGGCACCACCATTACCATGGGGTTTCAGTTGCCTGCCGGCTGATCTCTGAACACCCATAGGCATAGAAAGGCCTCACCATGATGGAACAGACACGTTATCATTCTGTCCGGCTGGACAAGGAAAAATGTAAAGGCTGCACGAACTGCCTCCGGCATTGTCCTACAGAAGCCATCCGTGTACGCGGAGGGCGTGCACATATACTGGACACACTGTGTATTGACTGCGGTGAATGCATCCGCATATGCGATTATCACGCCAAGATTGCCGTAACGGATGCCATGGAAGACACCCGTACCTTCCGCTATAAGATTGCGCTCCCTGCGCCGTCCCTCTATGGTCAGTTCCGTGGTCTGATCAAACCGGAATACGTTCTCCAGGCTCTTCGTCTCATTGGCTTTGATGATGTCTTTGAGGTTGCACGCGGGGCTGACGTGGTCACCCGTGCAATCCGCGAACGCATCAAGGAACCCCGTTTCCCCAAACCCATAATCTCTTCCGCATGCCCGACTGTCCTGCGTCTGATCCAGGTCCGCTTCCCGGAACTGCTGGATCATGTGATCGATATCCGGCAGCCCATGGAGGTCGCCGCTGAGATCGCCCGGGATGAGTTCTGCCGCAAGCACGACTGCGAACCGGAAGACGTCGGCTGCTTTTTCATTACACCATGCCCGGCCAAGATGACCGCCATACGCAATCCCATCGGTCAGACAAAGTCCGCTCTGGACGGCGCTATCTCCATGGTCGACCTGTATGGACTCCTGCTCCCGCATGTGAGCAAGATGATCGCGGACCCGGATTACCGTCCGCCCACAGGCTATGGCATCGGCTGGGCGACTACACGCGGCGAAGCCACAGCAGTCTGTCCGGAGAACAGTCTGGCTGTGGATGGCATCCAGAATGTCATTCATGTCCTGGAGGAAATCGAGAACGACAAGCTCAGCGATCTGACATTTTTTGAAGGGAATGCATGCACCGGCGGCTGCGTCGGCGGACCGCTGACCTTTGAAAACAATTATGTCGCCAAGAATTCCATCCGGAAAATGGTCGATGCCATGCCCAAGACGCACCCGGACACGGATGTCCCGTCTTCCTGGATGACCAAGTATCCGCTGAAAACCGAACTCCCCTTCGAGCCCAATGGCGCCATCAAGCTGGATGACAACCTGGCTGAAGCCATGCGTAAGATGAAGCGCATGAATGAGATTATGGAGCGGTTGCCCGGGTACGACTGCGGGTCCTGTGGTTCACCGACCTGCCGCGCATTCGCGGAAGACATTGTGCGTGGCTTCTGTACTGAAATGGACTGCATCCATATCCTGAAAAACAAACTCAAGGTCATGGCTGAGGAAATGGTAACCCTGGCCCAGACCACCCGTGAATGAACCCCGACAAGGAGGAATGAACCGTGACTGTCAAGGAACTAGCTGCCGCCATCCGCGCACGCAACCTGACCCCGGAAGTGGATGACGGAAAAACCATCACATGTGCCTACACCTGTGACCTGCTCAGCTGGGTCATGTCCCACGGCGAGGAGGGCATGGCCTGGGTGACCGTACAGACGCACCTCAACGTCATCGCCGTGGCAGTGCTCGCCGACATGGCCTGTGTGGTGCTCCCGGAAAGTATTGATATGGAAGCGGAAAGCCTGAAGAAAGCCACGGATGAAGGCATGTGTGTGCTTTCCTCCCCGATGACAGCCTATGAGATCTGTGCCGTCTTGGCTTCAGCTGCCATTCCCGCGCACGCACAGGCATGAGTACCCGGTATTTCAGTGACCTGCATATTCATTCCTGCCTCTCGCCCTGTGCCAGTGATGACATGACGCCTGCCAATATCTGCGGGATGGCTGTCGTCAAGGGCCTGGAAATGATTGCAGTCACGGACCATAACACAGCCCGGAACCTGCCCTATGTACAGAAATGTGCAGATGCATACGGGCTGCTCCTGATCCCGGGCATGGAAATCACCACGCGCGAGGAAGTACACCTGCTCGGGTACTTCCCTGATGTGCCCACTGCGGTCGCCTTTGGTGAGGAACTGCGCGGACACATGCCCAGAGGCAGGAACAAGCCTGCCTATTTCGGCAACCAGCTCATTGTAGACGAAGACGACCAGACCGTCGCAGAAGAAGACTGCCTGCTCATCGGTGCTTCCGACCTGAGCCTGTCCGCGGCCGCAGAAAAGGTCCGCGCCTACGGTGGTGTGCCCGTGCCCGCGCATATCAACCGCGGTTCCAACGGACTTCTGGTAAACCTCGGATTCTTCCCGGATGACCTTGATATCACTGCCATTGAGGTCTCGCGTGCGCTTCCTTGTCCACAGGATGTACAAGAAGGCCGGCACATCCTGCATTCCAGCGATGCGCACTATCTCGGAGATATGCTGGAAGCGGAAATCACCACCGGTCTGGAAGAGAAAAGTGTAAACGCTTTCCTCTCCTATCTGCGCAGCCCGGTTGCCGCCGTACATGAGGTACAGCGCCTGTGACTTTCCTGTATTCCTGCAGACACTTCCGCAATTCAACAGGCTTGGACAGATAACCCTGTGATTTTTTTGTAAAAGAGATTGACAAAAGATATACAAAGTTTCTTTTTCATGGTAATATATCGTGATGGAATACAAACTTCAGGCATATCGTACCAGATATGCCCGGATGGTTACACATCAAGGAGGTAGGTTGCTCTCATGATCGAGAAAGAGAAGTATGCCGAGCTTGAACAGCTGATCGAGAATCACAAGAATCAGCCCGGCGCATTGATGCCCGTACTTCAGGGTGCTCAGGGAATCTTCGGCTGCGTTCCGGAGGATGTTCAGAAGATCATCGCGGACGGACTGGGAACCACACTTTCTGAAGTCTATGGCGTCGCCACATTCTATGCTCAGTTCTCCCTGCGTCCCAAGGGACAGTACCTGATCAGTGTCTGCCTGGGTACAGCATGCTATGTCAAGGGATCTCAGAAAGTTCTTGACAAGCTCTCCGAAGAACTGCACATCCCCGTAGGCGGAACCACTGAAGACGGGAAATTCACACTGGAAGCCACCCGCTGCCTTGGTGCCTGCGGCCTGGCCCCGGTCATGACCATTAATGGCGAAGTGTTCGGCCGACTGACCCCGGATGCGGTCCCCGGCATTCTTGCGAAATACCAGACCGCTGAAAACGCATGAAAGAAATCTCCCTGCACCTGTTAGACATTGTACAGAACAGTGTAACCGCCGGTGCTTCGCATGTGCAGATCCGGTTTGATCTGGATCCGGCAGGCACGCTGACCATGGCTGTTGAGGATGACGGGAAAGGTATGTCACCTGAACTGCTGGAGCGTGTGCGCTCACCATTTGTCACCACAAGAACAACCCGCAAGGTCGGGCTTGGCATTCCGCTGCTTATGCAGAAC
>ONWQ01000321.1 GCA_900321565.1 uncultured Eubacteriales bacterium | reverse complement strand
GTCCGCTCTTCCGTCGGATTTGCGGTTTCGGCGCCTGCGTTCACGGTTTGCTCGTCCATCGTTTTCCTCCTCAATCACCACGGGTTCACCGCGGCCCTGCAGCAAATAGATCTCACCGCAGACCATATCCTGCTCCACATGCATCTCCCCCATGCGCAGAAGCTCAAGCATGGCCAGGAACAGGGTCACGACTTCTTCGCGTGTCGGTGCGTCACTGAACGCTTCCTCAAAGCGCATGCGCGGTTTTTTGCGGATTCCCCTGAGCAGGGTCAGCATGCATTCCTGGACTGTATGACTGTCCCGGTGGATGTTCCGGGGTGCGTAATGGTTGACTTCATTGGGGTCCTTGGGCTCGGGCCTGCGCTCCAGGATCCGCCGGAGTGCCGCCTGAAGGCCTTCCAGGTCAAGCCCTACCAGTACCGTCTCCTGAGGCGGCAGCGGGAACTCATCCGGGAGTTTGCTGAACAGTGCACTGGCGGCACGCTCAAACCCCTGCATGGCCGTTGCCGTTTCCCGGAAGCGCTTGTACTCTTCCAGGCGCCGGATCAGCGCTTCCTCGGGGTCTTCCTCGCCTTCCTCCAGTGCCGGGGGCTTGGGCAGCATGGCACGGCTCTTGATCTCCAGGAGTGTGGAGGCCATGACCAGGAACTCCGTGGCTTCGTCCATGTCCAGGAACTGCATGTTCCGGACATGCTCTATATACTGCTCGGTGATATCGCTCAGGAAAATCTCCCGGATATCGATCTTCGCCTTATGGATCAGGTCCAGGAGCAGTTCCAGCGGGCCGTCAAAATCCTTGAACTGAAACGTCATCGCAGCTACCTCAGAACAGAAGGGAGATCCACAGGTTCAGCATGCCCTGGTACAGCCAGTTGTTCGCCGTGCTCAGTATCCCGGACAGCGCGCCGGACAGGCACAGGACAATCAGGACGACCTGGGCGATCTGGAACGTGTTCCGGTTCAGCTGCAGCCGCCCGCGCAGGATAATATCATTGAGCACATGGTACCCGTCCAGCGGCGGAATCGGCAGCAGGTTAAACACGGCCAGGGAGACATTGATCCGGGCCATGAGGATCAGGAATTCCTGAAGCGCCTGCATCAGGGAGTTCCATGACCGGGAGTCCGGGCTCAGCCGGATCTGGAGCACCAGGAACAGTGTGGAAAGCGCAAACAGCAGAAGGTTGGTGACAATCCCGGCCAGGGAAACGAAGATATCGTCCCGGCGGTAGTGCCTGAACCGGTTCGGGTTCACGGGCACCGGGCGCGCCCAGCCAATGCCCAGGAGCACCATGGAGACCGTACCGATGGGGTCCAGGTGCCGTCTCGGGTCCAGGGTCAGCCTGCCCATCATTTTGGCTGTCGGGTCACCGCACCACAGGGCCACCAGCCCGTGTGCACACTCGTGCAGGATCAGGCTCAGAAGGATCGCCAGTGCGTACATCAGAATATAGAGCAGGAACCCGGCCGGGTCCGTGCGCAGCATGCTCAGATAGGTCTGGAGCCGACTGAACAGCAAGTAAGCCACCTCCTCAGATTACGAAAAGCCGGCCGGCACCGGCGTCCAGGCGCGCCTTCCGGCCCAGGGGCACGGTCAGCGCATGCGCCACGTGCCCGGCATTGAGCCCGGTCACCACCGGAAGCCCGGTATCCGCCAGCACATCCTGCAGGACATCCATGAGATGGAAACTGTCAGGATACTCTTCCTCACAGTCCGTGAACCCGCCGAAGACGACGCCGGCCACATCCCGGAAGACACCGCAGAGCTTCAGCTGGTGCATCATGCGGTCGATCGCATAGACTTTCTCGCCGATCTCCTCGATCAGAAGAATCCGGCCACGCATGTCGGGCATGCAGGGTGTGCCGCAGGCCGCGGCCAGAAGAGACAGGTTGCCACCAGTGAGTATGCCCTCGGCCGTGCCGGGGAACATGGTCGTAAGCGGTGTGCCGTCCGGATTGCGCAGTTCAAAATCTTCGCCGGCCAGAGCGCGCTGAAGGCCAGCCCTGGCCGCGTCCCCGACCACGGAAGACGAGCCCATGGGCCCGTGAAAGGAGACCATGCCCATCTTCTGCAGCTGCAGGTGGACGGTCGTGATATCACTGAACCCGACGAACGCCTTGGGATGCGCCGCGATCAATTCCCAGTCCACCAGGTGCATCATGCGGATACAGCCGTACCCACCCTTCATGCAGATCACGCCATCGCTTTCCGGGTCCAGGAACGCACGCTCCAGTGTCCGGGCACGCGCTTCATCGGTGCCGGACAGGTACCCGTAGCGCGC
>ONWQ01000125.1 GCA_900321565.1 uncultured Eubacteriales bacterium | reverse complement strand
GCGGAGAAATTGGATCATGCTTTCGTTGTTAGGATGGACAAAGTTGTAGACAGTATCTTCTCCCATTGACGCGGCAATCTCTTCAGCAAACAATCTGAAACATCGGTGCGAAGCATTACACTGCGGCTGAGTTGCTGCGGGAGCTCTGAGATGGATCCCGGGCTTCCATTGACTTTCTCTTTCTCACTCGCTAAAATGGTGAGCGAGAAAGAGAAAGAAAGAAGAGAAAGGAAGGAAGGAAAGCAGATGATAGAAGGCACTGATACTGAGTTCAAGGAATTGGACCGGATGAAAGGAACGCTGCCTGACAGCCTTCCGAAGGAGATCGTAGCTTTCGCAAATACAGAAGGCGGGGAACTGTATGTCGGCATTCGTAATGATGGCAGTGTGGTTGGCGTAGCTGATCCGGATGACGTCATGACGCGTATATCCAATGTGGCTCATGATACAATACTGCCGGATGTTATGCCATTTATCCAGATTCGCGCTATAGAGATGGAAGGCAAACAGGTTGTGAAAACAACCATAGCCGTAGGGACGGAGAGACCGTATTATCTGGCAAGGGAAGGACTGAAGCCCAGGGGCGTGTTTGTCCGGAGAGGGTCTGCGTGTATTCCGCTCAATGAGGCCGGGATCCGGGAGATGATTATGGAAACTTCCGGCAAGTCCTATGAAGAATGCAGAAGCATGAACCAGCAGCTGACGTTCGAGTCTTTTCAGGCTGAAATGGCACTCCGGAATATCGAATTCGGGACTGCTCAGATGAAGACTCTGAAGTTCATCGGGAGTGATGGACTGTATACAAATCTTGCGCTTCTCCTGTCAGATCAGTGTGCGCACACCATAAAGGTGGCGGTGTTCCAGGGTACTGACAATGCGGTTTTCCGGGAAAGAAAAGAGTTTTCCGGCTCATTGCTGAAACAACTGAACGATGCATATCAGTTTCTGGACTTTTTCAACAGGACAAAGGCTACTTTTACAGGACTGAGACGGACTGACCAGCGGGATTATCCGGAAGAGGCGGTCAGAGAAGCTTTGCTCAACAGCATCATACACCGGGATTACATCTTCTCAGGAAGCACGATTATCAATGTGTTTGATGATCATATTGAGTTCATTTCTCTTGGTGGTCTGGTCAGAGGAATTTCAATGCAAGCTATCTTCATGGGGGTTTCTCAATCCCGAAATCCGAATCTGGCTGCAATTTTCTATCGTCTTGGGCTGGTTGAGAGCTGCGGTACCGGTATCAGAAAGATTATGAGGCTTTATCAGCGATTTGATCATCAGCCTGTATTCAAATCTGCCGAGGGAGCCTTTACAGTGGAACTCTTCAATCGGAATGAGAATGCAGAGAGTGACGGGAATCCGGCTACGGGCAGCATGGACGGCGAGACAGAACCTGTGCCGGAAACAGAAGGAATCCGAACTGCTGTTTACCAAAAGGCAAAGGAACAGGGAAGAGTTACCAGGAAAGAAGTGGAAAAGGAGTTTGGTTTTGGCTCGACCAAAGCATTCAAACTTTTGAAGATACTTTGCGATGAGGGACTTCTGATTCAGAAAAAGAATGGCAACCAGACGGTCTATGTGCCACGGACTAAGGTGGGAAAATCATGAACGACCTCTACCCTGCTGGTGCAAACTGGCAGGGTGCTTTTTTATCCCTGTGCGTTTTCAGAATGGTGATAAGGCGACCGTTGTTCAGGGATATTCACAGTGCCGTTTTTTCGGAAAGGACTGGACAGATCAGGATGAGACTCGGACAGAGAAGATCAGGGGCACCAGGGAACTTTCCGGTGAAGCAGCAGATCATAAAGTGTAAATCCATTTACGGAAGAGATCCTGCTTTGAAATACGTGTAGGCAGGGAATCAGAAAACCATAAGACGGACCCAGCAGGTGTCCATGCATCTGAACACGCAGAGTGTAACGGGATGATTCCGGGGAGGCGAGAGAAGCACGTGAAAGAATCCCTGATCTGCTTTCAGCGTGATTCTCTGACCAGGGATTCCAGCAGCGGTATGATAAGACGCTGGTTCTTCTCTTCATGAGCATGTACAGCAAAAGCAACCTGATCCGCTGAAGAAAAGACAACAGCCTGGCCATACATGCCGCGTTTGCCGGTGAAACCATCCGGGGAGAACGGATGCAGTTCGTATTCCCGTGCCAGTGCGGTTCTGACCCATTGGGAGGACAGATACCGCCGGTTATCGTACACTCCATCATGCATGTACAGCAGGGCAATTTTGAGCATGTCAGGTGTTGAAATGTACAGGCCGGTTGCTCCGATGGGAAACCCCATGGGGCAGTGACTCCAGGCGACTTCACGGAAGCGCATGGGTGCAAACAGCCGGTCCATCAGAAAACGGTCTGCAGGGACGCCGGTAAGCTGGCTGACAATCCGTGAGAGCAGATAGAAGGCAGCATCGCTGTAGACATATTTTTCCCCTGGATTGTAGGCGAGTGGCCTGGAGAAAACCATGGAAAGATAATCCTGTGTCGGATAGGCCGAAGCATCTTCCAGGTCGATGTCCAGAAATCCTTCCAGGAACCCGATCCTGTGCGTGAGCACGTGATCTATGGTCACAAGCTTCCATGCGGGATTGATGTTCTGAGGTACAAGACCTCCGAGAATGTCACACACTCTGTCAGACATGGAGATCGTATGCATGTCATAGAGAAAGCCTATGGCAGTCATCAGGAAAACCTTGGCAACGGAGTAACTGTTGTTGCTGACACTGCAGGGTTCAAAACGGTGAAAGGAGACCGTACCATGGTCATACATGGCCAGATCATAGATATGGAATGGCGCTTCCTGAATACGCCGGATCACCTGATTCATGTCAATCATACAAAACCTCTCTGAAAACACCTGAATCGTCGTTAGTCAGAAACTCACTTTTTTCAAAGACATTATACCGGAAGTGTATGGTCTGTATGCAAGGTCTGTCACTGAAATTGTGCTCAGTGTGGACG
>ONWQ01000486.1 GCA_900321565.1 uncultured Eubacteriales bacterium | reverse complement strand
GCGGCATATCGTGGATACAGCGATCTGGTACTCGGTGCGTTTGGTTGCGGTGCTTTTGAGAATGACGCCAGGGTTGTTTCTGACCTGTTCTGTAAGGCTCTTAAAGCGTTTGAGTATGATGGAATGCGGGCGGATGACGTGTTTCGCTGGATCAGGTTCGCGGTCCTGTGTCATTCGGACAATTTGTATAATTACAAGGAATTCAGCCGGAACTTCGATCATTTCGATCAGGATGAAAAGAGAACAGGGGAAAATCAGTGTGCCGATTCCGGGATGGCTCCGGTATGAACCGGAAGGGATTCCGGCACGGCTGTTGCCTCCTTGCCGGATGGCAACACACTCTCCCTGTTGTAAGGTTTTTATGTAAACACAACTAAAAAGAGCTTTCTCTCACCCGTTCGGTGACCGAAAGCTCTTTTTTTCCCTTTAGGATATCCAACAGCCTGGTTTGCGGTGTGCTTTTCAGCTGACGCTCATGCCTGATCGGAGAACAGCTTCAGCTTTGCATAGAAGTCTTCAAGGATGAACCGGGAATCCATGGTCTCATAGACCCGGATCGGGCGGTTCCGGCCGGTGTGTACGTAGTGCATCTGTTCGTCAAATTCGGGTGCGGGCTGCCATTTCCACTGCCCGCAGTCCTCATACAGGATCAGCCCGATAGCCGGAGAATCTCCAAGACAGCGGTATTCTGTCGGGCGGACATGCGTCTGGTTGTTGAACCGGATCACATTCTGCGCCAGGTACTGCCCGAGTTCACCACAGGGAGCGACCCGGACCTGCAGTTCGGTCAGGGAAACCGGCATCATGCGATACACATTCCGCGGGACCTGCCACACCTCCACGCTTGAACGGAAGACCACATTGGCAGCATGCACTCCTTTCAGTCAGTCCGTTATTTATGTTCTTGTAGGGGATACGCGACACTGCAATGAAGTATGGGTATCATGTCGTGCGCCGGCAAGAGTCTTTTCCATGAGGACAGTATCTATGTATTCTGCTAACCGGCTAAATATCGGATGCTTTAACCATGGATTGTCCGACTGAATGTGATGACGTTGCCGTTTTCTGCAAAGAAGGAAAAGAGTTCTTCCTGTTTGACATCTGCGCTCATCTTGACCAGCATGGAATAGCTTGTCGTTCCATCCTGATTGTGTGTAATGCGTGATTCCTCAACCTGAGCCTGCCATACCTTGAGTTGCTGTGTCAGAGCACGGTGAAAGGTATGATTCTCATCTTTGACAATGATATCAATATGGTTATTCTGATACTGATCATTGACAATACGCAGACGATGGGTGAGATACTGAAGGAAAATGATGAGTATTGTGGAGAAGACACCGAGATAGTACATGCCTGCACCAAAAGACAGGCCGACACCTGTGGTTGCCCACATCCCGGCAGCAGTTGTCAGACCCTTGACCACAGAGCCCTGTTTGAAAATGACACCGGCACACAGGAAGCCGATACCGCTGACGACCTGAGCGGCAATCCGGGCAGGGTCTGCAGCACGGTCCCCCAGAAAGGTAACACTGTCTGAGTCAACCAGGTCGGTAAAACCATACTTGGATATGATCATCATCAGAGCGGCTGAGCAGGCAACCAGCAGGTGCGTACGCACACCTGCTTCCTTCAGACGCCGGCTTCGTTCCAGTCCGATGAGGGCCCCGCAGAGACAGGCGAGCACGATGCGGATAAAGAATTCTATATACAGTGCGATTGTTATGTGTGAATTCATAAGTCCGTCAAACATGGGTTGTGTACCTCCCATATGGAACGGTAGAAAATATAATGTATGTTGCATTTGCAGCGGATTCCCTGCCGGTACGGCATGATGAACCATGATCCGGTACGCTTTCTGAACCAGAAATCCCGGAAGCAAATGAAGCATACAGAAGCTCTCAGAAGAACCTGTAAATGCAACATGAGGTATATTTTTTACCGGCTTATGCATATTATGGTACATTGTGATTGCTGTGTCAATATATAAATAACTGAAAATAATCCACCGGACAGATAAATCCGGTGGACAGAAAACAGAACCATGCTCAGCTCTTTAACCGGCTTGAAAGAAACCGGAACAGGGAACGGGCCATGGCCCTTTTGTGATCCCGTGCTACTTTCCGGGCATATCATATGCAACGGATTACATTTCGTTATCATGCAATACATTACAGAATGCGGTCATTCATACAATGCAGGCACTGCGCAGAAAAACAGCCGTGTACAACTTTCGTGTGTGGTAAGCTATTTCTCAGGCGGGTCCGGGAAAAGAATAGCTGTGTCCTTAAGGTCGGCACCCGCCTGGGCGACGATTCTGGAGGCGACACGGTTGGCAAAGACGACCGCCTCCGGCAGTGACTGCCTGCGGGACAGGCCGAGCAGTACTGCACCGGCATGCGCGTCACCGGCGCCAATGGTATTCACAATGCAAGTGGCCGGGGTTCCGGGAATATGCCGGGGCGCGTACCCGGGTTCAAGAAGCATGGCTCCATCCGCGCCGAGAGTGGTGATGACCGCGTTCCGGGTTTTTGCGGACAGGGTTTCCATGGCACGGGTAAGGTCAGAACAGTGCGCCATCTGCAGAGTTTCCGCACGGTTGAGGTGGAGAAGGGGATGCAGGGCAAGCAGCTGCAGGGTTCTCTCGGGCGGTACGTTGAGACCGCGCGGGCCAGGCGCGTACATGAGTGTGCGGACCGGGGCTGTCTTCAGCCAGTCTGCGAGTGTCTGACCGGTGGCTTCCTCAAGTTCCAGACCGCAGACATACCCGAGCGCATACTGCTGATTCTGATACGCTTCCATCCATTCCGGGGCAAAGGTATACTCAGCGCCATGGACGGACATGAAAGTACGCTCGCCGTCGGGCTCAACCAGACAATAGCAGCAGCCATTGGCCTCTGTCTCAAGGCATACCGGATGTGCCCATGTGAAATCTTTCAGCTGGGCAAGTACCCAGGGACCATACACGCCCTGAAGGCCTACCGGGGTTACAAAGGTCAGGTCCGCTCCGCCGCGGCCCAGGATCCGGGCAACATTGCAGGCGCAGCCACCGAGCATGAACTGCTGTGTATCCGGGTTCAGATCTTCCTCGTGCCGGGGCAGGTGATCCACACGGATGACCACATCCACACAGGAAGAACCAAAGACAAGAACTGAGTCCGACATAGCACGACATCCTTTCCGGGTCAGGTATAAAAAGCATACGGAAAGCATGCTTTTCCGTCAAGCATTGGACAAGGATCTGCCAGGGTGGTGGAAGCAGGGTGTGAAACTGACAATTTAAGGGAAGTAACCAGGTGAACCGGAATGGCAGATGGGTTCCATAAAGTCCGCAAATGAAAGCTCAGGCTTCATTCCCGAGTCAATCGGGCTTGAAGCCTTTTTTTATTCTTCGAAATCAGATGACGGCAGCGGGAGATACAGCTCTTTCTTTTGCCGGCGACGGTGGGATCTGGTCAGCCTGGTTACGGTGTAACCCAAGAGCAGCGTAATGAGAGGGGGGCCGCCAGCACACAGGCAGATTAAGAGAGAGTATGCGGCTCTCATGCAGTCTTTCCTATGGAAGGGCAGAAAAGAAGTCAACAGCAGGTGTGGCTCTTTTTTTTCTGCAAACAAAAAAAATATTTTGTAACGGATGTCATGTAACCATCGGTGTAACCAGGAAAAAGTAAACTGAGGT
>ONWQ01000134.1 GCA_900321565.1 uncultured Eubacteriales bacterium | reverse complement strand
GCCCGCACTGTCCCCGCGCTGCCTGGCAGCAAGGTACTGGATTCGCCAGGTATTGAGAAGATCCAGTACACCGGATTCCAGGATCACTTCCCCGTCGGCAAAGTCATCTTCTGTGAATTCGCGTTTTGTGATCGTGTGCATCGTTGAGCAGGACAGCTTATCCACGCCTGCGCGGTATGTGTCTGCCTCTGTCCACCAGTACCGCGGTGCGGTAATGTCCGCCCATACGTCGATAAGCCTGAGGTGTTTGCAGTGCTCACTGCCTGCAGAAAAGAGCTTCCTGGACAGCTTCCGGTCTTTCTCCCCGAGTACCCAACCGGCGCTCTCATTGGCCATGCTGTCACTCATACCCCAGGAATCGTAGGGGTTCCGCATCGCATGGATAGCTTCCTCAAGGCCGGCAATCCGTAATGTCTGAATCCTGATCATCGCTTAATCTCCTGGTATTTTCTCCGATTCCGCATACTGTGTTCCCATCCGGACAGGCAGCGGTATTACTGTCCGGTTTCACCGGCGTATTTCTGCAGATACGCATCCGGCGACCATTCCACCAGGTCTGTGATATCCACATCCTTGACTTTCGAACCCAGCTTGGCCACGTTTTCCGTAATCAGCATGAAATCGTTGTACATGTTCGCCTTGTCTGTCATGGCATGGCTTGCGCGTACGGAACTGTTCTGTGAGATGGCCGCGGACATGTTCTGGCAGTAGAGGGCAATGTCATTCCTGACCCAGTTCAGGAGCATCTGCATGGACTGGGCATACCGGGCTGGCGTTGTCAGCGCACCGATCTGGATTGACAATGAACTGATGTCTTCCAGGAGCTTTTCATACTCCGGGGCAATCAGCAGCGGGTCTTCTATGTTCATGGCCAGGCGGTAATCCAGAACCAGCACCTTTTCGTACAGGACCCGTGCCTGCAGGTACTGGGCCTGCATGGTGCCGAAATCTTCCTTGTCCCGGATCTCGTCTACGGAGAGTACCTGGGGCACGACCATGCCGCGGGCATCATACACAAATGAGGTATTGGATATCCCGTAGATCAGGAAGACAAGATACACGCAGGCAATGATCAGGAAGACCTGGAAGACTTTCGTGACCTTCAGCATGATCTGCTCATGCTGCTGACGGCGGAGCTCAGCCCTGACCTCTTCAGAGACCATTTCTTCCTCGTACTGCTCTTCCTGCCTGCGGCGGTCAGCGGGACGGACATCGGGCGCAGGCGCTGCTGCCAGCTTCCTTCGCTTCCCGGGACTCCGTGCTTTCATATCCTGCGCGGACGGTGCAGCCGGCGCGGCAGGTACCGGGGAACCAGGCATCTGCACGACCTCCGGCGGTGCGTACTGCGGCGGAAGCCGGTTCTGTGTACGGACTGGCTGGCGGGCTTCACCGGACTCAGCCTGTTTCTGTGCTTCCAGCTTCTGCTGAAGAAGACTCTTTCCCATGACTGTGCACGCTCAGGCGGGAAGCCTGATCTCCTTTCCGATATTATTCGATAAGGTAGCCATCCATGTCGCCCCATTCGTCATCACTGTCATCCGCGTCCGGATCGTTTTGGAAACCGGGAACGTCATATGCGGCCGCCCGGGAATCAGGCACATCCGGCAGCGGGACGGATGTGTCCGCATCCTGTGCATTCTGTGCGTCACGCACAGAAGTTGCGCTGTGTGCATCCTGCACATCCGCGCTGTTCCATGCTTCCTGTGCACCTGCCATGTCCTGCACTTCTTCCTCAGTTTCAGGGTCAGCAGGCCCACTTTCCACGCCGTTGATGACGACCTCTTCCTCCTCTTCTGTCCGGACAGGCTCTTTCCAGTTCTTTACGTACCCTATGTAGGAGGCGACGAGCTCAGACGCTCTCTGGGTGCGCTTTTCAAACAGCCCGCAGGCAGGGCACATGACATTGCGTTCGAACTCACGGACACGGATGGATCCGCGCACGTTGATAAACGAGCCCCGCTGCAGGCATTCTGAGTCCTGTTTTGCCTGCTCAAAATAGGAGCAGATCACGGGGTAGTCGATTTTCTTGTCTGCCCCGTCTTCCGGGATCCGGAATGAGCGTTTGACTGCCAGCTTATAGTTCGCATTCCTGTATTCCTCGGAATAGGCTACGTCTGTAACAACACGGCCATAGACGATGCATTCGTTGGAAATCTCGGCATGCTGCTGGAGGAGCATGTATCCCCTGTCATCCGGCACCTGCTTTTCCAGGACCATGAGATGGATGGGATATACATAGCTCTGGGTGCTCTTGATCTGGTATTCCTCCCCGCAGCCCTCGCAGAAGTTGGCTGACATCACATCCAGCGTACAGAGGAGCCCTTTCAGGAGAACCATGTCATTCTGGTTCAGATCTGCGATCTGGGAAATCATTTCCAGGTTCCTGGTCATGATGGTGACCGGGTCATACTTGATCTTCTGCACATCGGAAGAGTTATGGTAGCGGGATATGGTCTTGATATCCACGACAGCCTTGTGCGGGACAGTCTCCCCTCGCCGGGTCACGAAAGTGGGTTTGCCCATTACCTGTCCGTAGATTCGTACATCGTTAAGTGCCACGCGCAAACACACTCCTTCGGCACTGTCTGGCAGCATGTGACGGATACGGCATATACTGTCGGTGTTAATATGCCCGAATTTCTGCCGGGGGCCGGGTCTGCAAAGAAAAACGTCCTGCCAGGATTCCGGACAGGCCGGAATACCATGGCAGGACACAAAAATGCGAGTGGTGTTAGCAATGAGATAAGCATAGCAGAAACAAATCAGGGGATATCATCAGTACAAAAAAACGACTGTTGATCCGTTTGCTTTTAATCAGTCTATACTGACTTCCCAGCTTTTTCTGTCCGCTGGACCGTATGCCCAAGCGACTCAGTGTTGTGCTTTAAAAGGCTCTAAGCATATACAGAGATTGCTGTAGCGCTCCAGAGAGTGAAGCCCATCCTGTATGAAGGACCAGGATTCTCTGTAATCTCCCTTAACGCTGAACTCGGAATCGCATATAAAAGTCAAAAAATCAGGCAGATGATCTTTGTAATGCTTGGCAAACGCATAGGCATCCTTTTCCTTTTCGAGGTCGGTGCTGTTTTGCTTGTTGTGAAGCACATGATCCAGATTGCTTGAGAAAAAGAAGACGCGATATGGAATGGTTTTCCAGACATGGCTCATGGTGATCAAGCGGGATAATACACTGCTTTTTTCTTCATTTCTTTTGCGGATTGAGACCGGATTTGCAGTCATTATTTGTGTGGGGGTGTATACCGGG